>JAQUNB010000136.1 GCA_028717825.1 Candidatus Omnitrophota bacterium | reverse complement strand
GCCGATGAAAACGAGAGACGAGGGACGATCGTTCGCTGCGCTCACTAGGACGATGGACGGGCGTGACTAGTGGCTCGTGTCTAGTCGTTCGGGTTTCGGGGTTCGTGTTTCGGCCCACGTTACGAGAGACGAAAGACGACCGCTCGCTTCGCTCGCTAGGACGAAAGACGGGCGTGACTAGTGGCTTGTGTCTAGTCGTTCGTGGTTCGGGATTTGGGTTTCGTGGTTCGTTATCCGGACGTCATTCCCGTGCCAAGGCGAGCATGAAGAGGCGTTCAGCGGGAATCCAAATAACGTAGGGGCGCACCCAAGTGTGCGCCCGAGACAACAGAGGCTCTAGGGTTCAATGACAAATAACAAAATCCAAATGACAAATGAAATCCAAAATCCAAATACCAAAACCATGGAAAGAACCTGTATTTTGTTCTTTGTGATTTGATATTTGGTATTATTTTGTCATTTGTGCTTTGGCATTTGTCATTAACCTGCCATATGCCAAATGCTATCTGCCATATGCGACAGCAACGAACCCCAAAACCCGAACCACGCAACAGGACGGACAAAACATGAGAGAAGAAGGAAAAATAGTCGATATTACCGGAAAAAATGTCGTTGTAGAAGTTTCTCCTAAAGACACTTGCACAAAATGCTGTTCATGCAACGCGGCGTATAAGAGAAAACTCGTACTCGCGAACGACAAAGCAAAAAGTCTCAAGATCGGGGATCAGGTAGAAGTCGAGGTCGATACAGCTTCGATAATGAAAATATACCTGCTTTTATACGCGGTGCCGCTTCTACTATTCATTATAACCGTTTTTATGGTTTATTTTATGACCATGAAACCCGTCGTCAGCGTCGCGGCAGGGGTTTTCGCGATAGTTATTTCTTATGTTGCTGTCGGAACAATAATAAAAAATAACAAAAAATTCTATCCGGCTATATGTGATAAGCGGTGCAAATAGCGAATTACGTTGTGTACGGTGGAACTAAGAACAACGGACAAATCCCAAAATCTCAGCCACAATTATATAGCAGAAAGATCCTTCTTAAGTTCGACCCTCAGGGGGTTACTGTCAAACCATTCTTCGATCTTTTTTGCCTGTTTATAAAGCAGAAGGTCATTGCGGGCCTTTTCTTTATCTGTATCTGTTTTTAATTTTTCCATGTCCGCGGGTAATATTTCTTCGACTCGAGCCAAGATCACCCCTTTACGCGTAAGAAGCGGGGAGAGCATTTTTCCTTTGCCGCCTTTTTTGACGTCAGCTGCGATATTTTTCGCGGGCCCTAGATTTTCAATATAGTCATTTACTGTGAATTTTTCAGTAAATTTAACTTCCTGTTTTATTTCAGGAGCTATTTTTTCCAGTGTTGCACCTTTCTCGGTTATCTCTTTATAAAATTCTTTCGCTTTTTCATCTGCGATCTTTAACGAGTCGCGCTCTATGATCATGCTTTTTATATCATCCTTTACTTCGTCAAAAGTAAGCTGTTTGGGCGAAACCTCATTGATCTTACGCATTATGTAGCCTGCGCCTTTATCGGTGCTTGGAAATATCGGCGGGCTTATCTGACCTTTTTTAAGAGAAAAAGCGGCGTCAGAAAAACCTTTAAAGAATTTAACCTGAGGTATGACCTCTTCCTGTGAGAATAATCCGGTCCGTCCATATTCCAGTTTATAGTCTTTCGCGATATCGGGATATTTCTCTGGCGATTTTCTGAGCGCTTCGAACATTTCTTTGCTTTTTGCGATAGCGATATCTTTTTCTTCGGCATTTCCGAACGGAAATTCTATGTAGTCGACTTCTATTTTTTCCGCCGAAATAAAACCGTCTTTGTTCTTCTCATACACATCTTTGATCTCCTCCGGAGAAGCGGTCAGGTCTTTGTCGTAGAGCTCCTTATAAAGGATTATATAGGCTAAGACCATTTGTTCGTTATTCTTTTTATAATTCTCGACAACCTCTTCTTCTGTTACCGTTATGTCCTTAAGTTTATCTTTCCGGAATGCCTGTACGGTCAGGTTTTCTCTTACAAGCTCCTCAAATGATCTCGGTTCCAAACCAAGGGCGCTTGACAGGATGTACTGATATAATTCCTTGTTAAAGACGCCGTTCTTTTGGAAGAGGGGATGAGAGGTGATGAAGTTCATAACGTCTTTATTTGTAGCGGTTACCCCCGATTTTCTCGCCGCGGTCAGAAGTATAAGGCGTTCCCACGCCATGTAATTCAAAAGCGGCCGGTTCTTCAAATATTCGGTCAACGTGTTGTAATCGCCGTAAAATGTCAGGAGGAACTGTACTCGCATTCCCTGCCGGCTTTTTTCAAAAGTGTCCGGGAATATTTTTTGACTCCCGATCGTACCGATCGGATCCGGCCTTTCGGAAAAGCTCCCGATACCCCATAGAACAAAGGCGGGAAGTATGAGTATAAGGACGGCCAATAAAGTACGTCTGGCGAATTTCTTGCTTCTTAAGACCCGTAAAACCATTTGTTATCTCCTTTTAATTGTGAGTAGTGTGTCTAGTAACCATGCCTTCGGGGTTAGTGTTTCGTATTGCGGGGTTCGTTACCCAACTGTCTTCCCCGTATGTTCTTAGCGGGGATCTAATAAAAATTTTAAGAGATTCCCGCTTTCGCGGGAATGACGATTTTCATTATTCCTTCTTTCGTCTCTCGTCCTTCGTCTTTCGCTTATCGTCCCTCGTCCCGCTATGCGCCATGCGCTTTGTTCTATGCCACTTTCATCTTGAAAAAACAAATGTCATGCACGCGCGCTCAAGCGCGCGTATCCTGATATAAGCTTCTTCCAATGTTTTTCCGACAGAGATCGCTCCGTGACGCTTAAGAATGACCGCGGATGAACCATTTTTGATCTCTTTCGCAACCGCAC
This sequence comes from Candidatus Omnitrophota bacterium, assembly GCA_028717825.1. Taxonomy (GTDB): domain Bacteria; phylum Omnitrophota; class Gorgyraeia; order Tantalellales; family Tantalellaceae; genus JAQUNB01. Next base: position 1,630 of record JAQUNB010000136.1, on the reverse strand, counting down.
GGGCTAGCGCTATCGACCCGGGCTGGATATATTTGATAACAGGGACAGAACTTTTTAGAATGTAATCAAATTCATAAGAATTGCTGTTCAAGCGTTTAATTTTACTGCCGGCCGCTACGATAAAAGGCGAGTGGACATGGATCACGGCGCCTATATCAGGGCGGCTTTCGTAGCAAGCGATATGAAAAGGGGTTTCAGAACTAAGGTCATTTTTAAGAGGGCCGTTAATTTTGTTTAATGGGACTTTTATATAATTTTTTGCCGACCCGGAAGACATACTAGCTCCTTTTTTCTTGATAATAACGGATCTTTCGTCACGTATGCTCAAGTTACCGCCGGAGCCGATCGCTAATTGGTCAGCGCACAATAATTTACCGTATTTCGCAATTACCTTTAATTTGTTCATCCGGAGTCCTTTAAGAAAACTATAAGATGATGATCATAGCAGAAAATCCAACTAAATGAATTTCAGTGTAACATAAGGGTATGGTGTAGTCAAGAATGTGGTGCCGATGAAAACGAGAGACGAGAGACGATCGTTCGCTGCGCTCACTAAGACGAAGGACGTTGTGTCGACGGAGATGACAAGCTTAGTATGTAATCCTTCGACCTTGCTCAGGACTCCCTTCGGTTGTATGTGGTATGTAGTGCCGGCGGAGACGAATTTCCGGCAGAGAGCATGGCGAAAAGCGCATAGTGGGACGAAGGACAAAAGACGATTGGCCATAAGGTGTAGGGCGAGACCACCGTGTCTCACCGATAGAAATTTATTGGCCCGACACAGTAGTCGGGCTCTACATTTTTAATTCCATTTTATCATCAGGACGAACCACTAAACCTGAAACACGAACAACCAGACACTAGTCACATAAAGCAGAATAACTACATGAACCAACCTAATTCCTTGACTATCGGTAACGCTTGATATAGAATTTACACGTAATTTTTATTTATTATATGCTTTCACACTTTTTGGACTTATCACAAAAATAAACGAGGGGAAATGGCTAAAAAACTTAAGTTGGGTATCCCGAAAGGAAGCTTACAGGAGACGACACTAAGGCTGTTCGATAAGGCCGGATATAAAATAAGGGTTTCAGAGAGGTCTTATTTTCCGGATATTAACGATGAAGATGTAGAAGTTATACTTTTTAGGGCGCAGGAGATATCGCGATATGTAGAAGACGGTATAATAGATTGCGGTATAACCGGCAACGATTGGATAGAAGAGAACGCTTCGGATGTTGAGAAGATCGCGGAACTTGTGTATGCAAAACAGAGCATGAGACCGGTTAGATGGGTGCTCGCCGTACCGAACTCCTCGGGCATCCGTAAGGTTAAAGATCTGGAAGGCAAGAGGATAGCCACGGAACTCGTCCAAGTCACTAAAAGATACCTGCAAAAAAAAGGTGTTAACGCGGAAGTCGAATTCAGCTGGGGCGCAACCGAAGTAAAGACCAAAATGGGTATTGACGCTATCGTCGAAGTTACAGAAACCGGTAGCAGCTTAAGAGCTAACGACCTCAAGATAATAGAGACCATTTGCCACTCTACCACCCAATACATAGCTAACAAAAAAGCTTACAAAGACCAGTGGAAAAAAGAAAAAATGGAACGCATGGTCCTTCTC
>JAQUNB010000135.1 GCA_028717825.1 Candidatus Omnitrophota bacterium | reverse complement strand
CTACGTCTTTTGTTATTTTGGGAGTAACGACTATGTAGGATATATTCTCTTTCACAAGAAGGTTCCTTATGCCGCGCGTATGGAACCCTCCGGCGATCAAAACACACCTGTCTTTTCCTTCTTCGTTCATTCTGTTTATCGTGTTATCGATAAGCGCCTTGTCCCTTTTCATCGCGATCTCATAGAAGTTGATCATGTTGGGGATGTTCTGGTTTATCTGGGCGGGAATACCGTCTATCGTGTATTCCAAATTATACTTACTGCACAGGCCCGAAATAAAGTTAAGCACGTCATCAAGCGTGAATTCTTTCGAATACGCCTTAAAAATATCGTAATCTTCGTTCGTGAGCTCTATATTCGTCAGGTTAACGAACATGTTCAGCATGTCCGTATATTTGTCGAGTTTTATTTCGTTATCATCTTTGAAAAGTTTGCTTTTAAGCTGGGCCTCTATCTGATTTATTTCCCTAAAAAGCTGTTCGTTATCTATGCCTTCATAAAGTTTCGTGTATATGTAATAATAGTAAAGGCTGGGATACTCTTGGAGCATATTTATGTTGTATTCTTTCGCGAGGTCGCGCAGGAAAGAATAAAAATCGGCGGCCTTTATGTGGCCTTTTTTGAACTTGATACTTTCGGTGACAAGGTCGGTCATCTTTTCTTTGGTCATCTTCTTGCTTATAGCGTCGATGTATTTACTGCGTTCGTTGTCGACCGTATCGAAATTTATCTTGCCTTCATACTCTAGTGTCTGGGTCAGTTTCTTGAAATTCGGGAATGTATTTATATCAAGCTTATTCTTAGATATCTCTTTGTCGAGGAATGCGGCATAAGCACTGAGCTCTATCTCTTTAGCCTCGAACGCGCGGATCTTGGCATCGAGCTCTTTCAGTTCCGGTGTATAAATGATAGATTTAAGACGGTTCGATATGCTGGCAAGGTTCTTGAAGTAACTCTCCATCATATCTTTGTAAGGATACACTTCGGTAAAAGCGCGCAGGTTCTTTATGTAGTAATCTCTTGTTTCGGCGCCGAAAATAGAACCGTTATAATCCGAATTTATCGAGAAAAATTCCGCCCCCGTTATCTCACCTTTTTTCATAAAATAATCGGCGACTTCTTTTCTGATCTCCGCATCCGGGAAAGCCCTGAACCATGTTGTGTCGACTATGCCCTCCGCACCCTCAACGGAGATCATTTTAACGGCACATTCTTTGGTAAGTTGATCGAGTATTTTATTTATGTTCGATTGGGCTTCGTAATTACAGTGGGCGTCTTGGATATGAATTATAGTTTTGCCGGCGGTGCCTTGATATTTGGATTTTATCGTGCCGCAGTCTATCGCGATGCCGATATTCTCCACCGTAAGCGCTTCTTGTTTCGCCTGAATATCAGGCGCGGCAAGCTTGGCCTCGGTCACGGAGAACGCCACGTTGTATGTGGCAAAAGTAAAGATCAAAAGTAAATTGACTAATTTAAACGCGAGAGAATTTTTTATTTTGCTTCCTGTCATGTTGCGCTCCTTATTTTTATATTTGACAGTTATTTTCGCATGAAAAGACACATTACCTCACGTTATTGTATATTAAATACAACAACGAAGGCAACATCTACTTCCTTTTTAATTGTTTACGTATTACCCATAGTATAAGTATAAGACATTAGAGTTAGAAAGTCAACATTCAAGATACTAACTATTTGATAACTTAATCATATCCTTAATTTTTCTAAATGTTTAAAATTCTTTTGTTATTTTTTGTAGGGAACAGGCATGCCTGTTCCCTACAGCTGTACAAAAATCAACAAATCGCTAAAAACGTACTGTAGGGAATGGTCGCGACCATTCCCTACACCTAAGGTGTTTTACATATTCAGCCGATAATTCACCGAATTTATGTTGTAGGCGACAGTCATACCTGTCGTCTGCATCTACGTAACGGTCGAAACAAAATCGTTAGGAATATATTGTAGGGAACGGTTTTAAACCGTTCCCTACGCTTAGACTTCATAAAGAACTTTCCTAACCCTTAGACTAAAAAACCCTTATCGCTTTTTTGCGTAAGGGTCTTATTCCATTTAGACGTTGCATAACATTACATTCATAAGTGCTTATATTCATTTAAGATATCGACAACGTCTCCCGTTGGTTTGCGAGTTTTGCTCGCAAGCCAACGGGAACGTCCGGGATACAGGAAGGTTGGTTGGTTGATCCCGGATCTAATTTCGTGGCACATAGCATTTAGCCTTTGGCATATGGCGATTAATGACAAATGCCAAAGCACAAATGACAAATTAATACCAAATGTCAAATTACAAAGAACAAAACCGCGGGTTCTTGTTTGGTTTTTGGCATTTGGATTTTGTTATTTGTCATTTACTTCCAACTGCCATATGCTAAATACCATCTGCAAAAATATCAAATAGCAACTTATGTTGTCAAAGATTATGCCATTACTTTTATCTGGTCACGGATCAGATCATCGTATGCGCTTATCTCATCCAGATCCACTTTTTCGACTTTCGGCAAATATGTAAAGAACATATATCCGTCCGTTTGTCTGAGTATATCCGCGATAGACGAAATGTCGGGTTTTTTATCGCCGCTGGCGATTATCTCAAGCGTCATTTTGTAGAGCTGGCTGATAATACCGGTTTCAAGCGCGACCAAGAGCATGCTGTCTTCCTTGTCAGCTTTTAAAATATCCTTCGCACCCTCTGAGTCCACATCAATGAGCCCGGCTTTTGCCGTAAGAGCTACTTGTCTGGCCTCTAGCTCCGTCATGCCGGCTTCCGTCCGAACCTTCTTAAGCACATCCGCAGCTGTTAAGTTTTCTTTTTCATCCACGAATATCACGCTATATGGTCTTCTTGCCGGGTCATTTAATCCTGTTTCTTCCAGAACCATTTCCCGAGCTCCGGCTAATTCATTATTCTTAACAATTACCACATCTTTTATCGGATCATTCTCGTCATTCACACGCATTTCAGCGCGCCGTATCCTTATTGATTCGCCCAAGCCCCTGAGATCCGCGGCCGTATTCACAACATGGACCAAAGTATTTCGCATATTTTTTGCGTTTTCCGGATCTTTAACGTTTTGTAAATAAGAATATATATTTTTGTTGGGAGTTATGGTGCTATATTTACTAAATATTTTATCAACCCTCATCTGGTATATACTTTTCTCTGAAAGACGATAAGACGCCATTTCCGGCAGAAGCCTTACAACAATATTCTCCAAATTTACTAGTTCCCCGATGCTCCGGACACCATTCTTAATATCTTGCTCAGTAACTTTGGCTATCTCGGGATATGTAAGTTTAACTATATCCTTTGTAACTTTTTCTCTTACATCAGCTATTATATTTTTTAGTTCACTAAGAGACATCTCCTTGTCTATATCCAAAAGCACAGCAACAGCTTGCTGCCCCGCTGTCCTTCTTTCAAGATTTACTAACATCTCTTCTTTGTTCTCGCCCTTAACCGGCACTATTACTATTTCACCTTCGTCACCTAATTCTGCTGCTATGCCTCTCAGTAACGATTTCTCATACTTAGAATATAAACTCTCGTGAATTCCTATTATTTTTGTAAAATCTCTGCTTCTGGCGCTGTCGCTGGGCTCTCCGCTTCCAATTGACTTTGTTTCGGCTACAGCCACCGTATGCACGACCCCCTCCGGCGTATTGTCTCCGATTATCGAGAGCCCCCGGATAAGATGATCTACTAATGGTTGCGGCCCTTCGATAATAAATGTAAGCTCCGTCCCTTGCGTGCACCCTAACGATTGCAGGTCCAAGACCGCAGATTGACCGGTTATTTCCGTTTTCCCCGCAAAATATCCCCCTTTTGCAAGTTTCTTTGCTCCGACTAATACTATTTTCGTCTTGGGCATACCTTTTATCAAGGAAATTTCATCTACGCTTTTTATCATAGTAGAAAGCATTACGGCGGGTCGGGCATGGAACCCCTCTTTGCTCACTCCTGCAACCACGATCTCTTTTTTTACAGTCTTGGTCTCTCCGGATAACGCCTGCACCGGCAACGCTTCTACCCAGCTATCATACATATCAATGACAGTCACTACTTTTTCTTTTAAATCTTCTTCCGCGGCAAGTTCTTTAGCGAGATCATTGGGGTCTCGGTCTACATTTTCCTGCATAAGAGCTTGAACCTCTTCTTTTTGACTAATACGGCTCTCGAAATCTCTTGCTTTTTGTTTTACCGCATTAAGCATATCCTCATCGCTGACGCCTTCCGCAAAAATAGGTTTAAGTCCTTCATGTGTGAAATTTCGTATAAATTCCTTTATCTCCGGCACATCGGAATAAGGCACGCTCGGACTTATATTCAATCCTAGTTCACAGCTGAGATAGACCATCTGGAGAAGATATTCAGGGATCGTCGCGCTTGTTCCGCAAATAGTCACAGGGATATTTTGTTCTTTTTCTTTTTGTGCTTCTGCCACGTCTCTAAAAATTTGTTCTATCGCTCTTGCTACTCGCGGCTGAAATTCAAGAAAT
>JAQUNB010000134.1 GCA_028717825.1 Candidatus Omnitrophota bacterium | reverse complement strand
TTCCACGATCCTCATATCAACCTTGAAATTTTTTATCATCTCGCAAATAATCGGTTCGTCTTTAAGCTCGCCGGGAATGAACAGCTCGACATTGATCTTCTGCATTTATGCTCCTTTCAACAACATTTTATTCAGCGAACCCCATATCCAGAAAATTCTTAAGTTTTTTGGCGCGTATGGGATGCCGTAATTTTTTGAGCGCTTTCGCCTCTATCTGTCTCACACGTTCACGTGTTACATTAAAGATCTTCCCGACCTCTTCAAGTGTCCGCGGACAACCGTCACCGATCCCGAACCGGAGTGTCAGGACCTTCTGTTCTCGCTCGGTCAGCGTCTCCAAGACACCGTCCATCTGCTCCTTGAGCATCGCGTAGGCGGTCGCGTTCGCCGGCGAGATCGCGGACTTATCTTCAATGAAATCCCCGAAGCTTGTGTCACCTTCGTCCCCGATCGGCGTCTCGAGAGATATCGGATGCTGGGCGATCTTTATAATGCCGCGCACCTTCTCAACCGGCATTTTCATCGAATGAGCGATCTCTTCCGGGGTTGGTTCCCGGCCATTCTCCTGTACAAGAACCCTTGAGACCCTGACAAGTTTATTTATTGTTTCCGTCATGTGCACGGGGATACGGATCGTCCTCGATTGGTCGGCTATCGACCTTGTTATCGCCTGTCTTATCCACCATGTCGCGTACGTACTGAACTTGTAGCCTCTTTCATATTCAAATTTATCGACGGCCTTCATTAAACCCATATTTCCCTCTTGAATGAGGTCAAGGAACGATAACCCACGGTTCGTGTATTTTTTCGCGATACTTACTACAAGGCGCAGGTTCGCCGCGACAAGCTCTTTCTTCGCTTTTGTATATTCAACTTCAATATTTTTGAGTTCATCGAGACTTTCGATGGTTTTTTCCGATGTAAGGCCTATCGGTTTAGTAAGTTTCCGTATGTCTTTTTTATCGGCCCTTATCGCCTTTGAGCTGGCGGCCCTTCCGGCTTTATCAATTTTATTTTTCAGCCTTTTTACTTCTTCCATCGTTTCTACGACCTCGAACGCGACCTGCTCTGTAAGAGATATCGTGACCTTAAGTTTATCGAGGAATTTCCGTATCGCGTCAAGATTTTTTGTAAGACGTATCCTTTTTATCAGCTCAAGCTTTTGTTTTTTGAGCCTTACAGGATCATAACCGGGATCAACATCCAACACATCGTCCAGATTATAATCGCTGGCGAGCGCTTCGTCGATCTTCGCCAAGACCTTTTCGCGCCCGATCTTCATCTGAAAAACTATTTCTTTGAATTCCTTTTCCCTCTTTTTGATCCTTTTCGCCAGATTAAGTTCTTCGTCCCGGCTCAACAGCGGGATTTGTCCCATCTGTTTGAGGTACATCTTAACCGGATCATCTATCTGGACGAACTTGCGTATCTTTACGGCTTTGGTGTCGCGTTTGACGGCCAGAGGTATACTTTCTATCTCTTCTTCCGGCTCGACAACCTTAATGTTAGCGTGATGGAGCGCCGTAATGACCTCGTCGATCTCGTCCGAAGAGACCAGTTCTTCAGGAAGGATATCGTTCACCTCATCATAACTCAGATACCCCTTATCTTTACCGGCCCTGATCAATTTTCGGACAACGGCTGACTTTGCAATATCAGCATCAGCTTCTTCCGTGTCCTCGGCAACATCCTCGTCCGGTTCCATCTCTTTCTTATTTTTCGCTATTTTTTTCTTTCTCGGCATAGCTACGCCACCTTCTCTTTGTGGATTTTATTGATATTAACGATCAGTTTTTTCATCTCAGTTTGATCGTTCTTCTCCTGCGCTACCCTAAGCTTGGCAGCAAGTTCTTTTAATGTCTTTCCTCTGTTTTCTTTTCTAATATAGGCTATACAGTCGTCAAGTACCTTTTCCTGATCCTTAGTAATGTGGGTCTTTGTCGACGCTTGAAGGATCGCTTCTTTAACCGCTTCATCCTGACCTGAACGGCTGATCAATTTTCCCGGCACGATCTCCTCAGCGCCTTTCGAAAAGATCTCTTTGACGAGCATCATCGCGTTTTTGATATTTTCGTCATCAAAATTCTCAATACCAACGGCCTCTTCGATCCTGTCAAACAACTTTCGGCTGGATATGGCTAATCCCAGAAGATGAAGCTCGCTAAGCTTAAATTTTGTTTCGGATCTCTGCTGATCATCATCGCGTTCGGACTGATACGCGTAATCCGGCTTCACTTTTTTCATTTCGGCGCGAAGGGACGCTTCATGTATCCCCAAGCGTTCGGCAAGCTGTGTCAAATATTCAGACTGGATAACGAGGTTCTCGACTTTTGATATCGTTGGAAGCATCTCTTTAATTATCCCCTCGATATCGCGACTCCCTTTGCGTTTAACAAGAAGATCGAGCTTATATGTTAAAAGATCCTTCGCCTGATCGATTATTTTAAGAAAACCATCTTTGCCGTTCTTTTTTACGAAACTATCCGGATCGTCTCCCTCGGGCAAGGTCGCGAGCCGCACTTTCATCCCTTCTTCGATCAGGATGTCAAGCCCGCGTAAACTGACGGTTTCACCGGCCTGATCCGGATCGAAAAGGACCACAGCGGTATCGGCATATTTTTTAAGTGTTCGTATCTGTTTTGGGGTAAGGGCGGTCCCGCTCGTCGCGACGATATTCAGAACACCATACTGCACCGGCAGGATCACATCCATGTATCCCTCGACGATAATGACGTATCCCATTTCTCGTATAGCTTTTTTTGCGAAGTTCAAGCCATACAAAACATTGCTTTTATTGTAAACGATCGTTTCGGGCGAATTGAGGTATTTGGGTAGCGAGTCATCCATTACACGCGCACCGAAAGCGGAAACCTCCCCTTTTTCGTTAAATATCGGAAAAACTATCCTTCCGCGGAACCGGTCATACTCTCCGGCATCTTTCGCACTGGGCACGGTCAACCCCGCTTTGCCAAGAAGACCCTGTTCAACTTTCTTCGCGCGGCAGTGTTTTATAAGAGCGTCCCAAGAGTCCTGAGCGTAACCAATGCGGAACATGCTCAATATCTCGTTATCGACCCCGCGTTTTTTTAAATACTCCAATGCCTTTTTGCCGGTGTCGCTGCGAAGCGTATTCTGGAAAAAAGTTGCCGCAAGTTTATTCAATTCATATAATTTTTTGAACAGCGAATCCGAATCCCCTTGTTCTCGCGTGAACCGGGAAATATCTATACCGGCCTTCCTCGCCAAGAATTCGACCGCTTCAGGAAAATCCATATTATCCTGTTTCATCAAAAAACCTATAGCGTTCCCTCCGGCACCACAGCCGAAACAATGGAATATTTGTTTTTCCGGGCTTACGATAAAAGACGGGGTCTTCTCGTTATGGAATGGACAGCAGGCCTTAAAATTCCTGCCCACTTTTTTGAGCGGAACACGGTCCGAGACGATCTCGACAATATCTGTCGCGTCCAATATGCGGTCGATCTCTTCCTGCGCGATCTTTGCCATAAACTAAACTATTTCCTTCGTGTACGTTTGAAACCTGAACATTCAATAAAATTAAGTTTCTCTTTTTTCTCGATAAAATCAAAAACAAGATTGAGCCCCAGAGTATCACTCGCCATGTGCCCCGCGATAACGTAATTGATATATTCTGTCTTCGCGATCTTATAGCTCGACTCTTTGCAATGCATCCCGACCACTGTCCCTACTCCCACCTGCGACAGGCGAGGATAAAGGTTACTTGGGCCGGAAGTACCTCCGGTCATGTCGACGAATATTTTACCAGCCGCACTTTTTTCATCGCCTATAAGGATCGAGGGCCCGACATTATGCCGCATCCCCTCTTGGTATTCCGGGATCGCTTTCAGCAAATTAAGTACGCCTTTCAGGTCTTTCGGCTTCTTTTTATCAAAAAGTTTTTGCAGATAATTTGTTACGCAGTTGTCGGCCGCCGTGTGGATACACATGAACGGGATCCCGAGTATCTTTGCCGCATCCTCGGCCCTTGTACAATTTACGGGAGCCAAGTTCCGCGCGACTTCCTCTATCCGTTCTTTCATGATCCCTTCGGCGACTTTCTTGGATAACCCGAGCTTTTCCCAAAGAGACGACTGTATCTTCATAACTTCATGAAGCTGTGTCAGCGCCTTCCCCTCAGGATGATGACCGATAATAAGATCTATCTTCACACCCTGTTCGCGGAGCCTGTCAGCCATCAGTATTTCAGCGACCTCAACATCTATCCCCACTAAAACGTTCTTCACTTCTTCCTCGCCCGAACCGGCGAGTATGCGAGTATCCGCGTAGGGATTGGTCAGTCTGGCTTTGTCAAAAGTCTTTTTATCTATACCTTTCGCTTTTTTGTAATCTTTCCGCGAGTCGCTTAATGTTTTCACAATAACGTCGCGCGAACGCAGATCATCCATCATGCCTTTTTTTACCGCCAGCTCATATACTGTTCGTAACTTCATGCTACTCCTTATCTCCTTGTACGGGTTCAATTTTAACCGAGTCCAAAAACTCTTTTACAACTTCCGATCGTGTTTTATGGTTCTCTCTCCCCGCA
>JAQUNB010000133.1 GCA_028717825.1 Candidatus Omnitrophota bacterium | reverse complement strand
ACAAAGGTGTCCGCGGTCTATATTGTCGACAGTTACGGGTCCTTGTATTCCGAAAGCGTCCATTTTCTGGTCGAGACGTTCAAAAAATATCTAAAGACAAAAGAGGTCGGGATACACGCGCATAATAACCAGCAGCTCGGATTCGCGAACACTATACAGGGTATAATCGACGGGTGCAATTATGTTGACGGTACGATCTACGGTCTTGGCAGAGGCGCGGGGAATTGTCCCCTGGAGCTCTTGATAGGTTTCCTGAAGAACCCGAAGTTCGATATCAGGCCTATTTTAGAAGTCATCACCAAAGAATTTCTGCCGCTGCGGGAAAAAATGGAATGGGGATATCTTATCCCTTACGCGATAACCGGTATGTTCAACGCGCATCCGCGTTCAGCTATAGCGTTCAGAAAGACAGACGAGAAAGACAATTACCGCAAGTTCTACGAAAGTATGTCTCCGACGGAGATAGAATGAGTTTTCTCGCTAAAAAATTCAAAAAACTTCCGCTTTTAGGTATCCTGCGTGGTGTGGATTTAGACGACGCTGTATCTCTTCTCGAAGCGATCGAGGGATCAGGGCTCAAGACCGTCGAGATCACAATGAATACTCCCGGCGCGGAAAAGATCATTGGGAAGATGAAAAAAATAGCCGGCAAAGATATTGCCATAGGGGCGGGAACGGTGCTTTCCGGTGTTGATTGCAAAAAAGCTACCGACTCTGGCGCGGAATTCATCGTTATGCCGTGTCTGGTGCCGTCTGTCGCGAAATTTTGTCGTAATTCAAAAATACCGTTTTTCCCCGGGGCGCTGACGCCGCAAGAGGTCCTGAACGCTTGGGATGCGGGCGCGAGTATGGTCAAAATATTTCCCGCGGAAGCGTTCGGCCCGTCGTATATCAAACAACTCAAAGGGCCGTATGATAAGATCAAAATGATGGCGGTCGGCGGCGTTAATCTTGGAAATATCGGCGAATATTTTGGCGCGGGTGCCGATGCCGTCGCTTTCGGCGCGAGCGTATTCAAAAAAGAATGGCTCGAGAAAAAAGATTTTAAGTCTATAGGGAAACTTATAAAAGAATATGTCCAAGCGGTTGAGAGGACAATTTAGAAATTAACGTTGCCAGATAAGTGTTGCCGGATCTATTATGAAACTTCTTTCGTGGAACGTAAACGGGATTAGGGCGATCAGCGACAAGGGTTTTCTGAACTGGGTCAAAAAAGAAAAGCCCGATATTTTATGTCTGCAAGAGACGAAAGCTTCGCCTGAACAGCTTGATCCCGGCCTAAGAACGCCGGCAGGATATTTTTCGTATTGGAATAGTCCCGCCAAAAAAGGGTATGCAGGTGTCGCGGTTTACACGAAAGTTAAACCCGCACTGGTCAATTTTGATTTTCCTCCGAGATCTTTTAATACCGAAGCGAGAGCTCTTATTCTGGATTTTAAAAAGTTCATTTTGATGAATGTTTATTTCCCGAATGGAGGCGCCAGTGCCGAAAGACTCCGGTATAAACTTGAGTTCTACGACGGGTTCTTGAAGTTTCTGGATGATTGCGAAGATAAGAATATGATCATCTGCGGTGATTTTAATACGGCACATAAAGAGATAGACCTTGCCCGGCCCAAGGAGAATGAGATGTCCTCGGGTTTTTTACCGGAAGAGAGGGCGTGGATGGATAAGTTCATTGCCCATGGTTTTGTGGATACGTTCCGGCATTTTAATAAAGGACCCAAAAGATACACATGGTGGGATTATAAAACGCGTTCCAGAGAGAGGAACGTAGGCTGGCGCATAGATTATTTTTTTGTTTCGGCTGGGTTTATCAAAAAAGTCAAAAAAGCTTTTATTATGCCGGAAGTAGAAGGTTCGGATCATTGTCCAGTGGGTATTGAACTGGAGATTGAATAACGGTGGGGTCAGGTCTCACAAAGTTATTGACACCGAGAGACCTGACCCCACCGTTATTGGACTGAATATATAAAACGTGATAATTTTTTGAGATTCCCGCTTTCGCGGGAATGACACTTATGAAAAAAGAATTCCCCAAACTTTTAATAGCCGATGTTAACGGAAAAACATATGACGTGCCTTATCTCGAGGCCTGCGGAATGAAGGCGCTCTCGTTTTTCCGCTTGAGCCCGGAAGACCTCATCCCGCTGCCTCCGGATAGTGAACTTTTTATGCTGCCCGGCAGAATGCCGGTGGGGTATAACAGCGAATGCGGAGAGTTTGTTGTTTTAGAACGCAACCCTTTTTTTGGCAAGAAGGAAAGTTGTTACGCGGTCGCGGCTTTTCTTTCCCCGGGTTTTACCTCTACATATTCCGCTTCATGCGTGGAAGAAAAAGGTGCAAAAACACTCCCTCTTTTTAGTTACGCTTCAGTGGCTTTTTATAAGGAAAAATTTTTTGCCACGGGCCTGAGGATCGATAAAGAAAAACGGCAGGCGTTAAGCGGTATGGATATAGACAAAGTCCGGGAAAACGTAAAATTATTCAGGAAATATTTTCCAAAGAACAGGCTCGTCAGGCACTTAGAAAGCTGTGCTCTTATTTATGGTTGTCCTGCCGCCAAAAATTTTTTCTTAAAAAGATATGAGGCCCCGCTTCCGACGTCTCCGGGCTGTAACGCTTTCTGCATGGGGTGTCTATCTTTACAGACCGGCGAGGAGTGTTCCGTAACCCAGCCGCGTATTAAATTCGTCCCTTTACCGGAAGAAATAGCCGAAGTCGCTTTAAGCCATATTAAAAGTGTTCCCGATCCCGTGGTGAGCTTTGGTCAGGGGTGCGAAGGCGAACCGCTTATGGCGGGGGATGTTATCGAAAAGGCCGTGAAAATAATAAGGAAGTCCACACAAAAGGGAATGATAAATCTAAACACTAACGCCAGCAAGCCCGATGTTGTTAAAAAACTGTTTAAGGCAGGATTGAATTCGATACGAGTAAGCGCGAATAGTGTGAACGAAAAATATTATAGTTTGTATTATAGACCCCGGGGGTATGGACTTTCCGATGTCATGCGTTCCATAAAGATCGCCAAAGATGCGGGAGGCTTTGTCTCGATAAACTATCTCGTAATGCCGGGTTTCTCCGACTGGAAAATTGAAGCGGATCTTTTCCGACGCTTTATAGAAAAAACGAGTGTAGATATGATCCAGTGGCGCAATTTAAATTATGACCCCGTGCGGTATTTCGCGAAACTTAAAATAAAAGTCGACCCGCAAGAAATGCTCGGTCTGGATGAGCATATTGAAAGTATCAAAAAAGACTTTCCCCGCTTGATGCACGGATACTTCAACCCCTCCAGGGGAAAGATCCGCAGGTGGGAGCGCAGCTGAGTGGTAACCATTACATAAATGGTTCTATTGTCATTGTAGGAAGCAATCTATTCTTCGACGAACGGTAGGGAACAGGCATGCCTGTTCCCTACCGAATAAATACAATAAATCATTGTAGGGTACAGTCGCGACTGTACCCTACTTGTAGGTGTAATGGTAGGGAACGGTTTAAAACCGTTCCCTACAGTGTGTTGCACAAAATCGTAGGGAACAGGCATGCCTGTTCCCTACACAAAAACGCCCGCAATGACGTCGTTTTGCTATTTACATGATAGATTCTGAAACATAAGTTGCCAAAAAATAAATTATCATTATATTTCTTGATAACGATAAGACTAGATATAGGTAAACGTAAGGATATATATATGAAAAGTAAAATAATAATACCCGTGGCTCTTTTCGCTTCTTTTATGATCTTGCTTGCGGGTTGTTCAAGATATACCGCCAGCGAGCCCATGGAGGTCAATATAGACGCTAAGAGCGCTATTATTGTCGATATCGGGGATAGGGCGGTATTATATGAAAAGAACGCGGATATAAAGTTTCCACCTGCCTCAACCACTAAAGTGATGACGGCGATCATTGCCTTGGAAAATTTTTCGCGGGAATCCGAATTTGTGGTAAGCAAAAAAGCCATACAGGTTGAGCCGACGATCGCCGGTTTTCGTCCCGGCAGTGCCTATAAGCTAAAGGATTTGATATCGGCCATACTTGTTAAATCGGCCAACGACGCGGCGCTTGTTATAGCTGAAAATGTTGCGGGCGGGGAGAAACAATTTGTTGAGCTTATGAATAAAAAGGCCCGGCAAATAGGGATGACGAATACCCATTTTGAGTCTGCATCGGGACTTCCGACCGGCCGTAAAGATAAGCAATATACTACAGCGCGGGACCTCGCAAAGATGATGTTATACGCGACAAGATATCAGATCATACTTGAGGCCATGTCTGTGGAAGAAAAATATATCTTTGGAAGCGACCAAAGGCGGATAAGGCTAAAGAGCCATAACAGAACGCTTTCTAAGAACGCTAACGCGCCGTGGGGGAAGACAGGATACACTAAGGAAGCTAGGCGGACATTTGTCGGCGCTGATCCGTCCCTCACGCCTAAGATAGTGTTCGCGGCGTTGAAGTCGGAGGATCTTTGGAACGATATAGTGATCCTAAACGATAAGGGTCTCCAGATGTATGCGGAGAGGCACAGGACGATAAAAGAGAGGCTAGGAGACGGTATGACCAT
>JAQUNB010000132.1 GCA_028717825.1 Candidatus Omnitrophota bacterium | reverse complement strand
CTGGAAATACCTATTTATGATAAGGCCGAAAGCTTGGCGGATTTTCTGTTGCGCTCTGATCATAATATGAAGAAGTTCTACAGAGTATTAAGATCGGCCATGCGGATGCTTTTAAAAGATGTTTATTATAAAGATGTGACTTCAGCTCCGGAAGGTGCCATAGAAAAATTCTATTTAACCAGAACAGAGCGGCGGGTAAAGGTATTGCGGGAAAACGACGCTTTTTTAAAAAAGATGACAGAGGAAGAACACCTTGTTATCAACGGTAAAAAATATCTTAATATTCTTCCTCTAATTAAGGCGATAAGAGAAGACAGGGCTCTTTACGAGTCGCTTAAACCGACGTTTCTTAGTCTTTCCCCGCATGGTGATCTTTTAATTAATAATTTTCTATTGCTGGATCCCGACGACCCAAATAATGACGACTATATTATATGCGATGTCAGGGGCGAAGGGACGAAACAATGGGAACCTATCTATGACCTTGCAAAAATGAAGCATTCGTTCGAGGGGCATAATTTTATAAGGAGAAATCTTTTCAAGTTAAAGGTCGACAGGGAAAAGATATCCTTCGATCTGAAGTTTGACCAATCACACCCGGCTTGGGGCAAATACTATGTTTCTAATTTGCAGTTCGCTGATTTTTTGGAAAGTCTCCCGGAATTTGACCGGATGAAAAAACTGTCACCCAACTGGAAGAACCAGTTGCTTTTTGCGGAAGCCATACATTTTGTAGCTGACAGCGCCTGCAGATGTGTGGACTATAAAGAAAGAGATCAGGCTATTACTGCGTATCTTTTAGGTGTAATGCTCTTGAACAATTTTGTGAGAGATGCGCAAGGACGGCATGACCTGCCCGCTGATTCGGAAGCCGGAGAATGGCAGATTGCCGATGTTATGCTCCCGGAAGACCTGCCCAAATCAACATTCGAATTTAGCAGCGAAGCTTTTGATCTTATTATGTGTTATTACAAGGAAGGTATGAAAGAGGAAGAGCTTATACGCAGCCTGAAAACCATCAGCGGGATTTGTCATGTCGAAATGAAGAATGATGAATTGACCGTGACTGGCGAAAAAGAAGTAGTCAAGTTCCATCTGAAAGAAATAGAAATAAATGAGAGGCACGGGTTAAAAGACAGGATATATGTAAAGATACCCAATAAAGAGAACCGGACTTTGACCGTTGAAATATATTCCCGTGATATACGCGACGATTTTGCATCTGGGAAGAGAGGCAACGTTTATGTTCTGGGGGTGGGACGTAATAGCCATGATTCAAGTGCCGTACTGCTTAAGGATGGACGTATTGTGGGAGCTATAGCAGAGGAGAGGCTTAACCAGAACAAACACTCGCGTGCCTATTTCCCCGTTGAGGCGACCAAATACTTATTGGAAGCCAATGGTATTACATGGGAAGATATAGACCATATTGCTGTCATGTGGGACAACAATATGTACAGAGATACTCCTCACAGCAGGGCTCCTTACAGAGATTTTATCAGTGAAATAGGAATTCCGTCCAGAGAAAAAGATCTGCACGGGAAATATGATACCAACCGGTTTCAGCGTTTTCTAGAGAAAATGGCCATCGATAGCGGGACGGGCCATATCCCCGCGGTTACTTACGTCAGACACCACAAGGCCCATGCGACAGGGGCTTGGCATTCCAGCGGTTTTCCGGAACCTACATTAGTAGTTGTTTTGGATGGCAGGGGCGAAACGGAGGCAACGAGCATCTGGCTTGCGGAAAACGGGCAGTTAAAAAAGATAAGCAGTACTCAATTTGTACATTCGATGGGGATGTTCTATGAAACACTTACGGCACACCTCGGATTCAATCGTTATGATGAGGGTAAGGTGATGGGTTTTGCCCCTTATGGTGCACCACGCTCGCGATCCGAACAAAATACAGTTAACGGTCTGCGAGAACTTATGAAGGAACTGTTCTGGTTTGATCCATCCGTAGGTGAGATAAGAATGAAACAGGAATATTTTAATTACGCTTCTTTTAATACTCATGAAGACCTGGCTTTTTCAAAACTTTTCCGAGAAAAACTAGAAAGGTTTGTTCCGCCCTTGCCGAAAGGGCGTGGCGGAAGCAAGTTGCGCCCAGAGGATCGCGCATATGCCCACTTGGCGTTTGTTGCACAGGAAAGATCGGAAGAGGTCGTCATGGAGATGATATCATATTATCTTAATAAATTTCCTAGGACAAAGGGGGTCAAGCATGTTGTTTTGTCCGGTGGCTTCTCTCTTAATATCGCCACTAACGGGAAACTGGTAGAGAATGGTATAGTCGATGCGGATAAGATATTTATTCCATCATCTCCTGCAGATGATGGGGCGCCCATGGGGGCGGCTCTCTCCGTTTGCTCGGAAGAATACGGCATAAATGTCGCACATAGCCTTGAGAGTGTGTCTTTAGGAAAAACTTATTCTGACGAAAATATAAGATCGATTCTTGAAGCATCCGGACTGAAAGAAGGGGTGGATTATTTTTATCTGGAGAATAACGATAAAGTTGTCAGTACTGTTGCTGATGCTGTTATGGACAGCAAGGTTGTCGGATGGTTTCAGGGCGGATCGGAGTTTGGACCGAGAGCTCTGGGTAATAGAAGTATTTTAAACCGGCTTGATGA
Source organism: Candidatus Omnitrophota bacterium (assembly GCA_028717825.1). Classification (GTDB taxonomy): domain Bacteria; phylum Omnitrophota; class Gorgyraeia; order Tantalellales; family Tantalellaceae; genus JAQUNB01. The sequence continues at coordinate 1,941 of JAQUNB010000132.1, read as the reverse complement.
CCCGAAAGGGAACGAAAAAGTGAATCAGATAAAAGGCAGAGAGCCTTGGCGCCCATCCGCTTTATCCATACAATTGGAAAAGGCTCCGGAATTTTTGGATGGGGTGAACAACGCTCCGTTCATGACAATAGGTTTTCCGGTCAAAAAAGATAAATCGGACAAGATCACAGCTGGAGTGCATCCTTCCGACGGAACAACACGCCCGCAGACGGTTTCTAAAGAACAAAACCCGCTTTACTGGGCGCTTCTCGGCGAAATAGGCCGCCGTTCAGGTGTGCCGGGTATTCTGAATACATCTTTTAATCGAGCTGGTCCTATAGTGGAGACACCGCTTGATGCGCTTAATACTTTCTTTTATGCCAAGGGGTTGGATCTTTTGGTAATGGGACATTTTATGGTAAAGTCGAGGGATCATATAGTGCCTTCGCTCTTGAATGGACGCGATGAAAATTCTCTGAATGATCTTTTAAAAAAAGCTCTGTCGGATGGGAAACCGCTATCTCAGCATTGGGACAGATTCTGGGAAAAAGCGACTGAACTATCGGCCTCGCGCGAAGCGAAGAACCAAGACCAACTTATAGTTTACGTTGACGACATGGGCGATCCCCGCGAGGTTCTGCGTGTGCCTCTGATTAAGGAAATATTCCAGTCCGGGGTTGGGGCTCTGCTTATACACGACCTTGCCGCGCGTATACAAAAATCATTCGTGTCAACCGGCAAGGCGACAGTATCGCTTGAGACAACAATGGGGCGATACGACGACATTATCGTTGGTCTTTTCGAACAATACGCTCCAAAAGAAATTCTTGATAAATGGAATATCGTAAAGCTTGGATGCGCATCTTCTTCTACGGCAGAAAAGATACCAGTTCCGGAACTTGATACAAAATCGGCTATTCATCAAATATCGGACTTTATCCAATCAGAGAGAAAATCTGACAAAATAAGTCCGGCTATGATAGGGCTCTATGGGGGATTCGAACGGGACAGAAAAACCGTGATCGAAGGCCTAGCTGGTGATTTTCATGTTATTGCCCCACAGAGGTGGAACCTGCCCGAGGATGAAATAAATAATGAACTAAAATATCCATTTTCCAATATCGATTTCAATGGTTTCACGAACGCGATATTAAGGCTTAAAAGCGGCAAGACGGCGCTTGTTCCATTAAGCGGGACAGTTAGTGTGGAGTGCCCGGACGAGGGGTTTATTGCCCTTGGTGACGAGGAAAAACAAAAACTTGAAAAAAATCTCATAAAGAAAAATAGCAAAGTGTGGCTGAGGAGCGATGGACATTTGTTTGAACAGATAACTCCCGAAGTTTCGGATGTATTCATCATAGATCTGCCTTTTACGCTTGAGAGTCCGTTGTTGCGATCAGTTTTTGATAAAGAGTACAGAGTCGTTGCCGCTATTTCTTCCGACATAACGGTCCAGTTGAATAGAGGCGATTACGAAACACTGATAGATTTTGAGAGCTTGAACACATACTTAGGATCGCTATCATACGAAGAAGCCGTAAATCTTTTTAATAGGTTGGATGGGTTTATTAAGGATAAGGAATTAGCTAAGGCCGACGTTCAAGTTCGTTATATGTTCTTTAAACTTCTAACAATGGGAAAAGATAATTTTTTAAATAGCTCAACAGCATTAAAACCCCAAGTAAAAGACAAGATAATTGAAATAACCGGGGAGAATGGTTGGAAGTTCGCCTATGTATCGCTGGCGGTGTATCATTCTATGGTCGAAGACGGGACAATAAACAACCTTTCAAGGAAACGCCTGCTCAATGCTCCGAAAATATTGTTTGTTGCTCCCATAAGGCCATCGTCTGCGGACGACAGATTTGGGCACTATATAGGCGCGCGCTATTTCAGGTTTCAGCAGACCAGTCAGATGATGGCGGCAAACTATCTTGACCTGTTTGGTCTTGAAGCGGAAGT
>JAQUNB010000131.1 GCA_028717825.1 Candidatus Omnitrophota bacterium | reverse complement strand
AAGTCCTAATTCCTAACCATCGATACTACAAACTGCCTTTAAGAAAATAATACACAATACGCGTGTAACTTAAGATAAAGGCCGTTATAAAATCCAACCTCCTTATTTTAGACCCTTTTTTCCTTCTATCATACTTTACCGGGATGTATTTGATACGCCGCTTTTTTAATAGAGTTATAAGCGTGATCGACGACGTAAAGGAAAACCCGTTCGGTAACATATCAAGATAATTGGTTAAAAAATCTTTCTTCATTATCCTTATGCCGGAATTTATGTCCATTATTTTGGTCTTAAAAATAGACGAAAGCACGCCTTCCATCATTTTTTTTACGACAAGATGATCTTTAGGCCTTTCGTGTGAGTCTTGCCGGTCGCCTACAACCATGTCACATCCGTCCATCTCACTCGCCAAGCGCAGGATATCGTCAGCAGCATAGGTGTTATCCGAATCTATTATACAGATAAGCGGTTCGTGTGCCTTTCTGATGCCGCTTTTTAGTGACGCGCCGTAACCTTTTCTAGTATCATGGCGGATTATTTCCACATTATATTTTTCCGCTAAACGCGAGGTGTCATCACTAGAGCCATCGTCCACAACGATTATTTCGGAGATAATATCGCTGTGCTCCTTCACGCTTATAAGACTATCCAAGAAAGAGGATATCTTCTCCTTCTCGTTATACGCTGGCGCCACTATACTTAATCGAACCATTAGGTCAACCCTTCAAATGTTGAGTAGTATCCCGCCACATAAAAAACAATATGGTAGTAATGACCCCCGCCACACCGGCGAACATTCCAAAAAACAAGAGCTGGTTAGTTATCAAATTAAATAATAATTGTTTGTTATCCGAAGTCAATAACTGCGCTATGGTTAGATTATCCGGTTTACTCATATAAGTGTGAAGGGTCATAATGTTAAATTTATGCGGCAGGGTTTGTGAGAACATAGTCGGCATGCCGAAACCGGTAACAAAAACCTTAAGCGCGTAAACGATCTGCCAAAGTCCATACGGCAAAAGACCCGCCTGCGCCGCTAAATAAGAAAAGAATATACTTACGCCCCCGAGTATATAAACTATGCTCCTTCGTATCTCGTTGACGACGAACGCGGCCCCTAAAAGCATGAAGGGACATATCGGCATTAAATATCGGATAACCATATGCGCATCATGCGGACAGGCTATATGCAAAGGATCGACCCGGCGGACATATCCCGAAAAATAAAATCCGCCTATAACAAAGATCAGGATAACAGTCAGCATCTCCGGGATAAATTCCTTACGCCGGACACCTTCGGCCAGCCCGAAGGCCGACAAGACCATGATAGGCATATAAACGAAAAAACCCTGTTTTATACTAAAAAACAAGTTAAAAACATTATACATCCTCGGATATGTAATAACGTTCGGGTCGGGGTTGACCCTGTAAGCGTACGGCATAGAAAAAAAACCGCCAAAAGCGGTTTTAAAATATAACGCTAAAAAGATCAAAGGGATCAGAACACCCAAGATCGCAATTAGCCCCCTTTTGCCCCCTCCGACATACACCGCGTATATGAACAAAATACATACTATATACAAGACAGAAAAATCCGTTATTGCGGCCATGCCTAATAAAAGGCCAGCAGCAAAGAAAATTTTCAGGGACCGCTGTCTCTTATAACTTTCGAGAAATACGATATAAAAAGCGTAAAAAACACATAAGGTCGCGATTATACCTTTATAATATGACGTAGAATATCCGAAATTCATCGTTCCAAAAGCATAAATAAAAGTAAGGATCAGCCTGCTTTTTTCATTTATCATTATCTGCTGAAGAAAACTATAGAATATCACCGTTATAAGAGCCCCGCTGACTGACGAAATAAAGATTATAGACAATACATGTAAGAGGACCAGCGCATTCTCGCCGGACATGTGAAAAAAGAACGGCTTCGCCAAAAGATACAAAGGGACAACTAACATGCTCGCGCCCGGCAGGTGTCCCGATATATATTTTCCATTCACAAATGATATATCTATGGAAGAGGTGCTGTAACGCAAATAAACATTACCGTTGTCTACGAGAGACATGGCCAGGTCCACGAGATTCGAGGACATAGATTCCGGTTTTATATACATAAAAAGAACATATACGATCCAAGCCGTGAAGAATATTTTCATTTTTACGGACATTTTGGCGAACATATTATTTTCCCATGACCTTTTTTGCGCCATTAAAAACCTCTTCGGGTTTTATACCCTCAAGGCACACGTTTTTCCCTCTCTCACATCTATCTCGCCGGTAATATAATGTACACGGCCAGCATGAGATCTTATCATGCAATACCAATGTTTTATCGGATAACGGCTTGCACCTACCCGGGTCGGTAGGGCCAAAAAGGACCACTGATGGAACATCGACAGCCGCCGCAATATGGGCCGGCCCGGAATCGTTGCCAACGAACAAACTTGATTTTTTTATGAGTACAGCGAGCTTTTTAAGAGAAAAACCTATCGCAACACCTGTTTCTTTTATACCGCTTTTTTCCTTTATATAAAAAGCTGTTTTTTCATCTTCCCTACCGCATACTACGATAGTCCTCAAATTTAATTTAGTGAACATAAGTTTTATCAATTCAGCGTAATACTCCGGGGGCCATCGCTTCGGCGGCCATTTCGCCCCGGGATGGATAACAATATACCCTCTGGTCGTTAGCTTGTTCGCCCACAAAAAATCATCACAAGAAGTGATCTCGGCCCCACTTAAAAACAGCTCTTCCTTTAGAGAAGTATATTTATGCTCGAGAAGCCCGGCGATCTCAAGATACTGGTTTGAGATATGTTTTTCCTTAACTTCGAACACGACATCATAGATCACGGATGTATTTGACCTAAAAATACCCGCTTTTACAACTTTTCTCTCTCCGGAAACAGCCTTAACTTTGAACAGGCACACAAGCAATAGCGAAGTGAACGTACCCGTAAGGTCTATACACATATCATAACTATTATTCCTGACAAAATTCAGCGTTTTAAAAAAATCCCTGATATAAGCGGGGCTTGTGAAAAATTTACGCCAGAATTTATCATGAAAGCCAAAAACATTCCCGACATTCGGATTATTTTCAAAGAGGCTCTTTGTATGCATGCGTACAGCACAATCAATGCTTACCTCGGGAAACTTCTCGTGCAGGGCCCTAAGCATCGGTGTCGTCATCAAGCAATCGCCTATGGAATTAAGTTGCAGAATAAATATCCTCTTCGCTTTAAAATCATGAAGATCGATCCTCCGTTTCTTGAAGCCGGCAAAGATCGGACACAAAATCAGAAATTCCACGCTTTCGGTCGTATTCTTCAAGATAAACCTAATGATCTCCAAAAAATTCATGTATTCACGTCTCACTTCTTGGCGACTATCCATGTAACAATAGGCCACTTCTCATTATTTTGCACGGCAATAACGTGCATTGGGTGCCATACGGCATGCGGAACCGGCTCATACTTAAGCCCCAGCCAATCAACAAGCCATACCCAGATATTGCCCCATCCGCCGCAGTCCAAAATACTTGAAAACTTTCGGGACAAAAGAGCAAGAGCGTCCGGAGTGAACCGCCAGAAATCTTTGGGTTCGCCATGCACGGGATGGATAAGGCAAGTCGTAAAAATGGCCACCCCGCCGGGCTTCAGCACGCGGTATATCTCATCTACGGCATCCTGCGGATTGGCTTCTACGTGTTCAATCACTTCGTCAACACCTGCGTAATCAAAAAAATTATCATCGAAAGGAAGATCAATAATGTTATACTCCGGATAATTTGCCTCGGTTATTTCTCCCCTCTTTAGCCTAAACACCTGACAGAGCCTTCTCGAGCGGCTTACGGATAGGATCTTCACACCTTCTTTTTTCGCATCCAGCCCGTCAAAGACCCTGCTCAAATGGTCGTACATGTAATATCTCGTAACATGGTCACCTTTTTCAAGATGCTTCATTGAAAACTTGACAGGCCATCTCAAGATCGCTTTTATAGCGCGTAAAAATATATTCTGCCCGTTGCCCATAGCCATACCTAATTAATATACCTTTAATGTTTCTTCCGCTATACGCCGCCAGTTAAAAATAGGTTCAAGTGCCTTAATGTTCGTCTTAAGCCTTTGGTATAGTGTAGCGTCTCGTGACAACTCCTCGATAGCGCTCGAAAGGATACTCGGATCTTCGGGTTTCACCATAATCATATTTTCGTTATTTTTAAGATACTCCACTTTTACTCTCGGAAAAGTGGTCACTATGGCCATACCGTGTACGATCGCGGCGATCAAGGACCCTCTCCTCACGGACGCTCCATCCAAATAAGGTGCTACAAAAATATCAGAGGCTTTGAGCACACCTGAAACCTTATCTTCATCCAACGCCTCAAGCCATATCACCCTGTCTTCGAGCCCCTCTACTTTAACTAAACTCTTGATATTCTCGGCATAAGAGATACCATCATCCCTCATCGAATACAACAAAAGGAGATAATAATTATTTTTCTTCACCAATATTTTCAGGGCATTACACAGATTCTCGAGCCCTTTCCATGGATTTGGAAAGCCGAAATTCACCAAAAGGACCGCGTTCTT
>JAQUNB010000130.1 GCA_028717825.1 Candidatus Omnitrophota bacterium | reverse complement strand
CATGTACTTGACATCAATAGCAGGTGAAGTTACTCCCGATATTGGTACTATGGGGCTTACTTGGGGGATGGAGTTCGGCGAGTTGGGGGCCATGGTGGACCTTCGTAAAGAATTTCCTGAGGATGTTGCCAGCTTAGAGGATAAGATCTTTCCGGGTCTTCTAAGGTCAACGCGTTACGGCGAAAAAGTTTTCGGTATCCCTTTCGATATTACGGAACACATCATGTATTACAGGACAGATATGATACCTAATCCTCCCGCGGATTGGGAGGAGCTTATGGAGATTTTATGTAAACTGAAAGCGGATAATAAAGGTTTGATCATGGATTGGGGATCTCTGGAGTGGATAGGGTTTTCCCCGTTTTTATGGCAGGCAGGCGGGGAGTATTATAGCGGGGATTATACTAAGGTGACGATCGACAGTCCCCAGGCGGCTCAGGCGCTTGAATTTTTCGCTGAACTTTATAAAAAAGGCGTACCTAAAACAAAAGTTCCTTTGGAGCAGGGCATGAGAACCGGAGATTATCCGATAGCAATATCCGGTAACTGGAAGATCATCAGTCTTACGGTTGGAGCTCCGGAAATAAAAGGAAAATGGTCAATAGCGATGCTTCCTAAAGGGCCTTCCGGAAAAAGAACAGCTTGTATAGGTGGAAGAGTTCTGGGTATTTTTTCAAAATCAAAAATGAAAAAAGAAGCGTGGGAATTCATTAAATTTTTGTTTAGAGCAGAAAATCAAACAAAGATATATCAGGATTCGCTTGATACGGAAGATTCATATCTGCCGCCCAATATGGAAGCGTGGAAAGATCTGCCCATGGATGCTCATTTTAAACGTGTCCTTAAAGATCAGGCAAAGGATGCCGAAGGCCCTCCTCCGGTCCTTTCTTGGGATTCAAGCACAAGGTTCGTGAATGAAGCTGTGCAAATGGTTATCTTAAAAAATGCCGACCCTGCCATTGAGCTTAAGAAAGCATCTGGTGAAATGCAGAAAGAGCTGGATGCTAGGCGAAAATAGTTAGCATATGGCATTTGGCATATAGCAGATAAAAAAATAGGAAGGTTTTGACCCTTCCTTTTTTTTTTTTTTTTGAAAAATGTATAGTTTAGAACTGTCCCGAAATCTTCATGACAACTTCCTGATCCGCGGAAGTATTTTTTCCCCAGAAAGTATTGCCGTATTGAAGCTCGAGGTTTAATGATTTGCCAGCTAAGGTTACGCTGTCCATATAGCTGTCGCCTTTAATTTCTTGTCCCCTTAAGGCTTTAATGATGTCGAGGATCTGGAAAACAGGGCCTATGCGCCAAATAGCATATTCTTTTTTAATGCTTCCGGTTCCGCCCTGACACCAGATTCCATCAATTTCACTTTTAATAAGTAGCCATTTATTTGACCAGACACCGCCTTCGATAAAGAAGGGTACTACATTGCATACGTGCCTATTATTGAATTTGTAACCTATTTCACCACCAACATACATGGGGAGGAAGAAGGTGTTATCGAATTTTTTACCGGCTAGAGCCCTAAATTCCAAGGAATTATTACCGTCAGAAAGGGCAGGTCTATCTTCGCTTGCATGTGTGGCACTCCCCGGAACAGGGTCAGTATAGCGCTTACCGCCGAGATACCACTCGCCACGTATCTGACCGCTAAGTACGAACGGTTCTTTGAGGACCCTTACCTTTGCACCAAGTTGTAAGGATGTAAAAGCACTGTTTGAAACGTCATAAACACCCCAATCTGCCGGGCGGGCATTTTCTGAATAGTTTCCTTCTTTGTATTCTATTGAGCTTAGGAATGTCAACCAATCGAATATACCATATTCGGCTTTGGATATAGAAGCGAATGTTGTAGAACGACCGTCGTTATTTTTTCTGGCCATGCCGTGGTCTGACCGGTAATCTTGTCTGGCCCACATCCATTTTACGGTTTCCTCAAGCCATATGTTGCCTTTTGGAAGGGTCCACGCTCCTGCAAACGCAAGCTGTGGAAGGATGAAGCATGAAAAAACCAAAAAAATGATGATCTTTCTCATAATTTTTTCCTTTTTAATGGGTTAGATTAAAAAAAGCCGTAAACCAAGCGACTAGTCCACGATGACTTCTTTGTTCTTCTAGGATCTTTTTGACATCTTTAGGTGTTAATATCCCTTTTTCTGTTAGGATAGCGCCGATCTCTTTGTGGATCCGATTTCTTTTCTCATATTCTTTTTGTATGACTAACGCCTCATCTATTTCTTTTTGCGTGGCTAGGCCTTTATTAACGGCGATATCTCCGAATAAGAGGCCATTTTTTTTCTTGGTGAGGTTGAACATCATTGCCCTCTAGAGTTTACGGAACTATTGTCAAAATACTAAGTTATGAAAGGAACAATTTGAAAATTAGTATATATTAATAACATAGTTTAGTCAAGCCTGCTCAGAAGAGCGAAGGAGACAAAAAAACATAGCATAAAAAGCTTGATCAAAAGTAGCGATATCCGCATATTTATTTTAACTTTCTCTTAAATAAAGGTTGACTAAGTCGTTACGGATTGTGTATCATTCTATCGTATTAATTTTATGATAGCATGATCGGAAAGTCGCATATGTTGAAAGAAAAAACTTATATATTTATACTTATTGCAGTTACGATGTTCCTATTCCTGTTTGGTCTGGGGAATATGGCGCTTACGGATCCCGATGAGTCGTTTTATGCCGAGACAGCTAAGGAGATGTATGACGGTGGAGAATGGGTGACACCGCAAATCTTTGGTAAGCCCCAATTCGAAAAACCCGTTTTTTATTATTGGACAGTTATCGCGGGATATATCGTTTTCGGGGTTGGAGAGTTCGCGGCGCGTTTTTCTTCGGCGCTATTTGGTATTTTAGGCGTTATCGGGGTGTATTTTCTAGGTAGACTTGTGTGTTCTCCGCTTTGCGGTTTTTTGTCAGGGCTTATCCTCGCGACCAGTGGTGAATATCTTGTTTTAGCCCGGGCCTGTATAACCGACATGGTGCTCTGCGTCTTTATCTTGTTCTCTATACTGTTCTTCTTATACGGGTTTACGGGGAGGAAAAGAGTATTTTATTTTTGGTCCTCTGTAATGATGGCTTTAGCTGTTTTGACTAAGGGGCCGATAGGTATTTTTTTACCGGTCGTAATTCTTTTCTTTTATATCGCGGCAACTAAACAACTGTCAAAATGTAAAGAGATCCCTTTCTTTAAGTGCGCAATAATTTTCATAGCGGTCGCACTTCCTTGGTATTTGGCCGCCTATCTGAAGCATGGGGCGATATTCATAGAAGAATTCTTCGGTTTTCAAAATATAACCCGTTTTTTACAGCCAGAACATAAAATAGGCACATCGCCGCTCTTCTATATTCCTGTAATTTTGGGTGGTTTTTATCCGTGGACATTTTTTCTGCCGTTAGGGATAAGGGAACTGTATAAAAACCGCGCCCAAGCGGTCTCCGCAATAAAAAATAGCGCCTTACTTTTGTCTTTATGGTTTTTGGTGATCTTTATATTTTTCTCTGTAAGCAAGACTAAACTTGTCACTTATGTTTTTCCTTTGTTTCCCGTGCTGGCGGTTGTTTGCGGAGTTGCTTGGGATAAGTTTTTTACCGCAAAACCCGCTGAGGCGTATGTTCAAAGATATATGAAGATATCCTTTTATATTTTTGCCGCGGTTAGCTTGGCTTTTGCCATAGGATGCCCTATCGTCGTAAAATATGAATATCCTGTGGTCTTTAACGGTGTTTTGGTCGCTTTGGCGATATTCAGTTCTTTTTTGATACTATCCTTGGTAACCTTTTTAAAAGGGAAAAAGGTCACCAGCTTTTCTTCGATAATCATTGGTATTATCGTTATCATTGTTCCTTTGGCTCTATATGTTTTACCGAAAGCCGGGGAGATGGAATCGAGCAGAGAAATGTCGTCAATCGTTAAAGAAAAAGTGCCGACCAATGAAGCGTTGGGCGGAGAAGACGATCATAGGCGAGGCATAGCGTTCTATGCGAATAGGATCGATATCGTCGATATTCATCCTTATCAGAGTTTGATAGATTTTATTTACAGAAATGAACGAGTATGGGGTATAATACAAAAAAAGCATTTTACCCAGATAAAGAGAGAAAAGGGTGATATTATAGAAGAGGTCGCAGATAGAGGGAAGTATGTCTTATTTACGAATAAATTGTCTAATAAGAAGTAGTAAGGAGATATAATGGGGGTTTTAGGCGTATCGTTTGTCCTGCCGATGTTCAATGAACGGGATAATATCCAAAATACGATCAATAAAGTAAAATTGGTTGCAAAAGAACTTACAACTGACTATGAGATAGTTGTCGTGGACGACGCGTCAACCGACGATAGCCGTGAAATAGTCGCGCGCTTAATGAAAACTGATAATACCGTGAAGCTGTTCACGCTCTCCAAAAACACTAAGTTTGGCGGGGCCTTCGCGGAAGGTTTTAAAAAAGCCTCTAAAGAAGTGATAATGTACATGGATTCTGACATGCCGGTAAAAATAGAGGATATTAAAAAATCGTTTCCCTTGATAGCGGATGCCGACATAGTTACGGGTTACAGCACTGTAAAAAAAGGAGACACCATAAAGAGAAAAATAATG
>JAQUNB010000129.1 GCA_028717825.1 Candidatus Omnitrophota bacterium | reverse complement strand
GATATTCAGAAACAACTCAGAGAAAAATGCGGCAAGCCCAAAAGGGAAGATATTGTCTATACGGTTGTAGACAAAGGGCTTTGCCAAAGGGTGTCGAAAAAAGCGTCGGCAAAATTACGCGAGATATTTCAACTGCCGCGAAAACAACAGCGCATAGAAGCGTTGGAAATGCTGACAAAAGAGCTCGTAGAAAGCGAAAAATCGGACGAATCCGAGGACATCGAGAAAAAGATCGAGCTTGCTCTCGGAGTGGTCGAAAAAGAGACGGTGAGAGATCTTATCCTGAATAAGAAAAAAAGAGTGGATGGCCGTAAGTTCGATGAGATAAGGCCATTGTCATCTGAAATAAATATTCTTCCCCGGACGCACGGGTCAGGGCTTTTTACTAGAGGAGAAACGCAGGCGCTGGCTGTGGTGACTTTGGGAACAAGCGATGACGAACAGAAAATAGAAACCCTAATGGGCGAAGATTTCAAGTCGTTCATGCTGCATTATAATTTTCCGCCTTTCAGCGTGGGCGAAACTAGCCCTATGAGAGGGCCGGGAAGAAGAGAGATAGGCCATGGTGCGTTAGCCGAAAAAGCGTTAAAATTCGTTCTTCCCACAAAAGATATATTTCCATATACGATCAGGCTTGTATCTGAGATACTCGAGTCGAACGGCTCAAGCTCAATGGCCACGGTATGCGCGGGTTCATTGGCGCTAATGGCCGGCGGCGTTCCGATCTCAGAAGCTGTCGGAGGTATTGCGATGGGTGTAGTCGTCGGAAACGACGGCCATTCGATACTTACCGATATCGCCGGTGCGGAAGATCATTATGGCGATATGGATTTTAAGGTCGCGGGGACAAGGACCGGAGTTACGGCCGTTCAGATGGACCTTAAGGTGAAAGGCATCAGTTATAAACTTCTTGAAGAAGCGTTTGCACAGGCGAAAAAAGCTAGGATACAGATACTCGATCATATGAAAACGACGATCAGCGAACCGTCTAGCGACGTCGCTGAGACAGCGCCAAGGATCATTACGATCAAGATCAATCCCGCAAAGATCAGAGAAGTGATCGGCCCCGGCGGAAAAGTGATACGTAAGATCGTCGCCGATACCGGAGCCGATATCAACATCGAGGATGACGGGACTTGTCAAATTGCCTCGAATAATAAAGAAGCTCTTCAAAATGCGCTTGCCATAATAAAAGGGATAACAGAAGAACCGGAAGTCGGTCGCGTTTATAAAGGTCGTATCGTCAAGTTAATGAACTTCGGTGCGTTCTGCGAATTTTTACCCGGGCAAGAGGGGCTGATACACGTTTCGGAGATAGCTGACAAATATGTGAAAGATGTCAGCGAACATTTACAAGAGGGTCAGGAAGTAAGAGTGAAGCTGATAGAGATCGACGAACAAGGGCGATTCAAACTCAGCATGAAGCAGGTTATTAAAGAAGAACCCGAGACTTTAGAAACTTAACTTATTACTGGTCACTGTTGAAAAAAATAAACGTTTTCATAAAAAGAAAAGAAACCGCTAAAGATCTGCCGATACCCTCATACGCGACGCTTGGATCCAGCGGCGTTGACCTGTATGCGGAAGTTGACGGCGAAGTCGTTATTTCCCCCGGCGAAATAAAACTCATATCCTGCGGCATATATATTGAACTTCCCGAGGGATATGAGGCAGAGGTAAGGCCCAGAAGCGGTCTTGCCCTCAAACACGGCATAACACTCGTCAATACCCCCGGGACGATCGACAGCGATTACCGCGGGTTAATTAATCTTATCACGACCAATATCGGTAAAGAAGCTTTTGTGATCAAGCGCGGTTTGCGTTTGGCGCAGATGGTCATAAAAGAAGTGACAAGGGTAGAATTTGTCGAGGTCGAAGACCTCGGCCAGACCGAGCGCGCTCACGGTGGGTTCGGCCATACGGGTATTTGATCATACAAATTGAAAGATCATAAAAGATTTCAAATATGACTATCGTTGAAGCGGCGATATCTGGTGTAGCACAGGGGATAACGGAGTTTTTGCCCGTTTCAAGCTCGGGGCATCTTGCGTTCCTTAATAAATTATTCGGTCTTGATGGAGCGAGCAGTATTTTTTTTGATGTGCTCCTGCACGGCGCGACTTTAGGCGCGGTCGTCCTTTACTTTTTCAAAGATATCATTAAAATTTTAAAGGACCGCGACGTAAAGCTTATAGGTTATTTAGTTATTGCGACCATACCAGCGGTCATCGCCGCACTCTTTTTTGAGGATAGGATAGAGGGCTTTTTTGCGGACATAAGGCTTGTCGCCGTCATGATAATCATAACCGGTGTGATAGTTTTTACAGGGCAAGTGTTTTTGTGGAGAGGGAAGAATCAGAAAGAAATGAGTTTTGCCAGTGCCATTGTAATCGGCTTGGCTCAATCTGTTGCTCTTCTCCCGGGGATATCGCGTAGCGGCGCGACGATCTCGACGGGGCTGGCAAGCGGCGTCAGAATAAAAGAAGTTTTCAGGTTTTCGTTCTTGCTCTCGATCCCTGCTATATTGGGTGCGAATTTATTCGAGATCATAAAAGCGGTAAAAGCGGGGTCCGTGCTTCAAGTCGATCTCTTAAGCTGTGCGTTAGGCGTCATAAGCGCTTTTGTTACGGGCCTTTTAAGCCTGCGGTTTTTGTGGTGGCTCATGGAGTATAAGCGCTTGTATATTGTCGCAGTATATTGTGTCGCGTTAGGTTCGGTCTGTTTATTTTTTATGAAGTAAATGGTGAGAGACTTATGGACCAGATAAGAAAAAATGAGATCATTGCTGTCGTACTCTTCGCAATAGGGGTATTTTTCTTTTTAAGCATCTTCAGCTTTTCAGATGAAGATCTTTCTCTCTACACCAGCGCGCCGAATCCTGTTATCCGTAATGTGACGGGCATAGCGGGAGTTTTTTTAGGCGGCGGTCTTAGGTTTTTGATCGGCAGAGCCGCGTACGTTATACCGCTTCTTATCTTTATCTGGGCGTTCTCACGCCTCCTGCAGGTTGAGCATAAAAAATTCTACTTTAAATTCTTTGGGACTATAGTCCTTGTGACCGCGGTAAGTGCGAGCCTGAGCATGCTTTTCGGTTCGAACCGTGTGCACGCATTCGAGAACGGAGGGCTTGTCGGCTCGGTCGTGGGGGATTTTCTGTTAAAATATTTGGGCAAGATCGGGGCGACGGTTTTCATAATCGCGCTGGTCATGTTGTCCCTGCTTATAGCTACCGAATTTCTTATTTTGCCTATCCTTATGTCCTTATCCAAATTTTTAAAAAAGACGGTCGTACAGACAAAAGATATTGTCGTTGATAAGATCATCAAAACCGAATCAACGGAAGACTCTGAAGCCGGTGCGTTTGAAGGCAAAGGCAAGAGCTCAAAAGGCGAGATCACGCGGAAACTGGAAAATATAAAAAAACAGGTAGATGCCGTCCGAAAAACTTCTCTCGCTCCGCTAAGGGCCGAGGAGCAAAAGGTAAAGGCGCAAGCCGCGGCTCACTCGGCTCCCGCGATCATCAATTCCGGCGCTCCGAAAAAAGTTCCGGCATTTCAGCCGAAGACAGTAAAAGTTTCATCTGCGAACGGGGCAACCGGCGGCGAGTATAAGCTTCCGAGTATGGACCTGCTGAAAAAACCGTCGAGTTCTAACGCCAGAGAAAAAGAAGACACATTGAAAAGGAAAGCGGCGCTGCTTGAGAGTACATTGCTCCAATTCGATGTTGAGGCAAAAGTCGTAAAAATAAATACCGGGCCCGTTCTTACCATGTATGAGTTGGAACCGGCCATTGGCACGAAAGTGAACAAGATAACTTCGCTGTGTGATAATATATCGCTGGCGATGAAATCGGCCAATATAAGGATCATCGCGCCTTTACCCGGCAAGGGGACGATCGGTATTGAAGTCCCGAACGACGAGAGTGATCTGGTGCTTCTGCGAGATCTTTTGGAAACAGAGTTATACGTTAATGAAGAATCACCCCTTAAGTTCGCGCTAGGCAAAGACGTATCGGGTATTCCTATAATCACGGATCTTTGTAAGATGCCGCACCTTTTGATAGCCGGTGCGACCGGTTCGGGAAAAACTGTTTGTCTTAATGCTATTATTTGCAGTCTTTTGTATAACGCGACGCCGGATCAATTGAGATTCCTCATGGTCGACCCGAAACGCGTAGAGCTTTTGATGTTCGAGGGCCTGCCTCACTTGGTTTCGCCGATAGTGACGCATCCGAAAAAAGCGGCCGCGGCGCTGGAATGGATAGTTAGCGAGATGGAACGGAGATACGAGATTTTTGCCGAGAAAGGCGTAAGAAATATCGCCGCATATAAAGAGAAAGCGAACACGCAGGACGAGAATCTCCCATATATAGTTGTTATTGTAGATGAACTTGCGGATCTTATGGTAGTGGCCCAGCAGGACGTTGAGGGAGCGATCATGCGTATTGCTCAGCTTTCACGCGCGGCTGGAATACACCTTATCCTCGCGACACAAAGGCCTTCGGTTAACGTAATAACCGGTGTAATTAAAGCGAATTTCCCTGCCCGGATATCGTTCAAAGTGGCGTCGAAAGTAGATTCAAGGACAGTGCTTGATGCCAACGGCGCGGAAAAACTTTTG
>JAQUNB010000128.1 GCA_028717825.1 Candidatus Omnitrophota bacterium | reverse complement strand
AAAAGCGCAGAAGCCGTGAAAGATGCGACAGTCGGTACAGTCCAAGCTCCGATCAAAGCCGGAGAGAAGACATCCGAAGAAATGCAGAAATAGTTATTATAATGTTTTGTCAAGGGAGCTTGGTTCAATCCGACATGTTCGGGGGACCGAGCTTCCTTGACAAGATCAGATATAGCGAGAATTAAGTTTTACCTGCTTTTAGTTGTTTTCCCTTTAATAAAAAACACGAGGATCGTCAGATATTATTCGGGACATACATAGTTTCGTCGTATGAATAAAACACGGAGGATCAAATGAGAATGTTCGTTTTGATCACGGTATTAATAACAGCGTCATACCTAGCGTCTGGCTGTGGTGAAACAGTTAACGGTGTGGCTAAGGATACTAAACGCATCGGGTCTGGAGTTCATAAGATCTTTATAAGGGAAAGTTAATTAAGTTTTGTCTGTGAATGTTGTTGCAACAAATCCCGCTATCTCGTGTCACTCCTATAAAAGCGTAAACGGAACATTTTAATCCATCATGAACGAAAAACAAATCGTCGAAAAGATCCGGGTCATTAAGAAAGTCTTGCCAGATCTTAGAAAATCATTGGAAAAGTGCGATCTGTGCCCGAGAAAATGCGGTGTTAACCGTGTAAAAGGGGAACTGGGGTACTGTAAATCCGGCGCGGATCCTGTTGTCTATAGCGCGACGGTGCATCACGGAGAAGAACCGCCTATATCCGGTGATAAGGGATCAGGAACGATCTTTTTCTCAAGGTGTAACATGCGGTGCCTTTATTGTCAAAATTACCGGTTTAGTCAGGACGGGCAAGGTAAACTGTTAACGACTGACGCTTTATCTCAAGTGATGCTGAATTTGCAAAAAAAAGGTGTCCACAACATAAATCTCGTGTCACCAACACATTTTGTGCCGTGTATCATCAAAGCGCTTGATAAGGCCTATGCGGCAGGGTTACGACTCCCTGTTGTTTACAACACGGGAGGATATGATTCCTTGGAGATCATAAAAAAGCTATCAGGGATAATCGATATATATTTGCCAGACATGAGATATTCTTCGGACGACGAGGCAAGAAAGTATTCTGACGCGATCAGGTATGTTGAAAATAATCAAAAAATCGTAAAAGAGATGTATTCACAAGTAGGGCGGCTTGAAATCACACAATATGTTGCTGAAAAGGGGCTGGTGATAAGGCTTTTGGTTATTCCAAATGATATTTCCGGGACTATTAAAACATTAGAATTTATAGCTAAAAATATATCAAAAGAGATCTTTCTTAGCGTTATGAGTCAATATTATCCGGCTTATAAAGCCGGTGACTTTTTTGGGCTATCGGGACGCCTAAAAAAAGATGAATATGAACGAATTGTTTGCGCGGTGCACAAACTAGGCTTTAAGAACGGATGGATACAACCTTTTGAAGGTGAATTTGACGAGAAATTTGCGGGTGAAAATTTTGTTCCGAATGTCTAAAACGGGCGCAAAACGTGTACATTTAACTTGACTACGGGGAGTAAATACTTGATAATAATATTATGAAGTCGAAAAGAACAAAGATGTTCTTCTCTGTAAAAAGGGGGGAACATCTTTTTTATTTGTGGGTACAGTATTGAAAACCAACAGCGGGTTTTATGGCAACCCGAAATATGACGCTAAAAAAGGATAACAAGTGAGAATGTCTACTTGCGATAAAAAAGAATATTGCGGTATCTTCGGTATATTTGATCACGAGAACGCAGGTTCCCTTACATACTTAGGGCTTTACGCTCTGCAACATCGAGGAGAAGAGTCTTGCGGAATGGCTGTATCCGACGGCAGACGCATTAAACAGATAACGGGTATGGGATTAGTTCCGGACGTGCTTGGGGGTAAGAAGTCGCAGGAAATTAAAGGCAGGTCCGCGATAGGCCATGTGCGTTATTCAACTACCGGGTCGAGTATATTACGAAATGCCCAGCCTTTTATGATAAACCACAGTAAGTTTTCTGTTTCGATCGCCCATAATGGTAATCTGGTCAATGCTGTTAAATTGCGAAGGAAGTTAGAAAGTGAAGGTGCTATCTTCCAGACTACAATGGATTCGGAGATAATCCTACACCTTCTGGTGCGATCCAAAAATGAAAAATTCGAGGACAAACTTTTTGATGCGATCAGCCAATGTGAAGGTGCTTATTCCATCATTTTTTTGACAGGTGATAAAATAATAGGGGTCCGTGACCCGAATGGATTTAGGCCGTTGTGTTTAGGTAAAAAAAACGGTTCATATGTTCTTGCGAGCGAAACATGTTCTTTGGACCTGATTGATGCCGAATATGTGCGCGCGATAGAGCCCGGCGAAGTGGTAGTTATCTCGGCGAGTGGTCTTGAGTCTAAACGACCTTTTAAAACCGCTGTTACGGCTTCATGTATATTTGAGTTCATATATTTTGCACGGCCCGATAGCATTATTTTCGGCGATAGCGTATATGAAGTTCGCAAACGTTTAGGGCGCAAGCTTGCCGAAGAGTGGCCCATGAATGCTGATTTTGTTATGAGTATCCCCGATTCCGGGAATTATGCCGCGCTTGGTTATTCGGAAAAAAGCGGTGTTCCTTATGAATACGGGATGATCCGGAATCATTACATCGGACGTACGTTCATCCAGCCTTCGCAGGAAATGAGGCAGCACGGTGTGAAAATAAAATTGAACCCCATTAAGAAAATCCTAAAAGGCAAAAAAGTTATAGTAGTTGAGGACTCAATAGTCCGGGGAACGACAACGGGCGGGAGGATAAAGGCCATACGGGAAGCCGGAGTTAAAGAGATACATATGAGGATAAGCTGTCCGCCTATTAAATTCCCGTGTTTCTATGGGATCGATTTTCCGAACAGAAAGGAATTGATCGCGAACCAACTTAAAAGCGTCGAGGAAATAGGTAAATTTATTGGGGTTGATAGTTTAAAATATTTAAGCCTTAATGGCATGCTTGAAGCGGTGGGCAAAGGGGAAGGCGGGTTCTGCGCCGCTTGTTTTGACGGCAAATATCCTACAAAGATCAATAGAAAAGCGGCAAAGTCGCCGTTTGAATAATATGAACCGCAAGATCTCTGGGGCGGCAGAGACGCTGTCCTGAAATATTAACCCATTACAAAGGAGTAACGCGGTGACTACAAAAGTCGGATTCGATAATGAGAAATATCTTAAAGAACAAACGGAAGCTATCCTTGAAAGAGTCGAAAAATTCGACAAAAAGCTCTATCTCGAATTTGGCGGAAAAATAATTTACGACTATCATGCCTCGAGAGTTCTGCCGGGATTCGACCCTAACGTAAAAATGCGCCTGCTTCAGCGGCTAAAAGATAAAGCTGATGTTATTCTCTGCATCTATGCCGGCGATATAGAAAGAAGAAAGATCCGGGCAGATTTCGGGATAACGTATGATGCTGACGCGATGAAATTAATCGACGACCTCAACGACCGCGATATTCTCGTGAAAGCGGTCGTGATAACCCGATTCGAAAATCAGCCATCGGCGGTAATCTTCAAAAATAAGCTTGAGAAACGCGGAGTAAAAGTTTATACACATAGTTTCACGAAGGGGTACCCTACGGATGTTGATCTCATCGTGAGTAAAGAGGGATATGGGGCCAATGAGTATATAGAAACCAAAAAGCCGTTGGTTGTCGTGACGGGGCCGGGTCCCGGCAGCGGGAAATTGGCAACCTGCCTTTCTCAGCTTTATCATGATTATGTGCGTGGGGTAAAAGCGGGTTATGCAAAATTCGAGACATTTCCAATATGGAGTATACCGCTCAAACACCCTGTAAATGTGGCTTATGAGGCAGCGGCCGCGGATATCAGGGATTTTAACATGATAGATTCTTTTCACTTAGAGGCGTACGGAAAAAGCACGGTCAATTATAATCGCGACATGGAAGTTTTTCCGGTGCTGAAACGTATCCTCGAAAAGATCACCAACAAAAAATCAATATACAAATCTCCGACTGATATGGGTGTCAACAGGGCAGGGTTCGGGATAATAAACGATGAAGCGGTCCGCGAGGCGGCAAAACAAGAGATCATAAGAAGGTTCTATCGTGCGTCGTGCGAGCATATGCTGGGCTTTGTCGATAAAAATACGGTGCAGAGAATAGAACTCTTGATGGAAGATAATCATATAACCGTTTTAGACCGGAAAGTGGTGGGTGAAGCCGAAAAAGTTTTAGGACGATCAAAAAAGAAAGAAAAAGGTAACAAGGGTATACTGTGCGGCGCAGCTCTTGAACTTAAGAGCGGCGATATAATCACCGGTGTGAATTCGCCTCTTATGCATGCTTCCTCCGCCGTTATTTTGAACGCAATAAAAGCGCTGGCTAAGATACCGCATGATGCGCATCTATTGTCTCCGAAAACGATAGAATCCATCGCGAATCTGAAAGAGGAAGTGTTAAAAGCCAAGACTATCAGTCTTGATCTAGAAGAGACATTGATCGCGTTAAGTATCTGTGCTATGACGAACCCAAAGGCTAAATTAGGGATGGAAAAACTAAAAGAATTGAAGGGCTGTGAGGTACACCTTACGCATATGCCTACTCCGGGGGATGAGGCGGGACTGAGAAAATTAGGCGTAAATTTGAC
>JAQUNB010000127.1 GCA_028717825.1 Candidatus Omnitrophota bacterium | reverse complement strand
ATATTTCCGTTGCTCTGTGCGGAGAAATGGCGGGCGACATAACCCTTACTATGATACTTATGGGGCTAAGCTTGGATGAGTTCAGTACTTCGCCTATCGCGGTTCCCGAAATCAAAAAGATCGTAAGATCGATCAATTTTTCAGAAGCTCGGGCTATAGCCGTGAAAGCACTTTCTTTCAATACAGGGGAAGAGGTCCAGAAATTCGCGAGGCTTAAATTGCGAGAGTTGGTCCCGGATATGGCAATAGAAATATCGGAATGATCTCAGACTATTTTGGTCTATTTAGAATCGAAGGGAGAGATTCAATATGAAAGCACTTATTTTGGCCGCAGGCTATGGGACCAGATTATATCCGCTTACGCTTGATCGTCCAAAGGCCTTGGTTAAAGTCGCCGGACGCACGATCTTGGAAAGGATCCTGCGAAAACTCGAAAAACTTCCGTTTTGCGATGAAGTGTATGTCGTGACTAATGATAAATTTTATGCCATGGTCGTTAAATGGCTGCAAAACCATGGTTTTGCAATGAAATTAGAAGTGATCAATGACGAGACAACTTCGAACGAAAATCGGTTAGGTGCTATTGGCGACATCAATCTTGTCTTTAAAAAAATGAACGTTACCGATGATATATTGATAGTCGCGGGCGATAATTTATTCGAATTTGATCTTGATAGCTTTATTCATTTTGCTCGCGAGAAAGGTACTTTAAGCGTAGCCCTATATGACGTTAAGGACAAAAAACTTGCAGTGAAATACGGGATAGTGAGCCTAGGGGCAGACCAAAAGATAAACGATTTTCAGGAGAAATCGCCTAATCCAAAAACTACTTTGGCTAGTACCGGCATATATTATTTGCCGAAGGATAAAATATCGATACTGAACGATTTTATGAAGACAGATATGGCAAAAGACGCACCCGGGCATTTTGTTAAATGGGCGGCTGAGAATGATAAAGTTTTCGGTTATGTTTTTACCGAAGGGTGGTACGACATCGGCGATAAAAAATCGCTGGAAAAAGCGGATATAGAATACAGAAAAAGCGAATTATAATTAACAAAGTAGGAGGAGAGAATGAGGAACAAGTATTTGTTTACATCTGAGAGCGTTACGGAAGGTCACCCCGATAAGGTATGTGATCAGATATCCGACGCGATCCTTGACGCGATATACAAGGAAGACCCAGCCGGAAGAGTTGCGTGTGAAACTCTCGTAACTACAGGGCTGGCGGTCGTGGCCGGTGAAATAACAACATCATGTTATGTCAATATCCCGGACATTGTCAGACAGACGATCAAAGACATAGGCTATACCGACGCGCATTATGGGTTTGATTATCTTACTTGCGGTGTTGTTACTTCTATACAGGAACAATCAAGAGATATCGCCTTGGGTGTCAATGTCGGCGGCGCCGGAGATCAGGGGATGATGTTCGGGTATGCGACGAACGAAACAAAAGAACTTATGCCGATGCCGATAACATTGGCACATGCGCTTACTCGGAGGCTTGCCAAGATCAGGAAGGACCGTCTTGTCAATTTTTTGCGTCCGGACGGGAAAAGTCAAGTAACGATCGAGTATCAAGATGGAAAACCGAAAAGGGTTGAGGCGATCGTTCTGAGCGCCCATCATGATCAAAAGACCAAGATGAGCGAGATCCACAAAAGTATGAAGGAACTGGTGATAAAGGAGATCATCCCGGCGGAACTAATGGACAAAAATACAAAAATATACATGAATCCGACGGGCAGATTTGAGATAGGCGGGCCGCAGGGCGATACGGGAGTAACGGGCAGAAAGATAATCGTGGATACTTATGGCGGAGTAGGCAGCCATGGCGGCGGATGTTTTAGCGGTAAGGATCCGACAAAAGTAGACAGATCCGGATCATATATGGCCAGATACGTGGCAAAGAATGTTGTCGCTTCCGGTATAGCCGACAAATGCGAAGTCCAGATAGCTTACGCTATCGGTATAGCGGAACCCGTAAGCGTTATGGTCAACACGTTCGGTACAGGCAAGATCTCTGACGAAAAAATAGTTAAGCTTGTAAGAGAAAAATTCGATCTGACGCCGGGCGGGATCATCGAAAAACTTAAATTGAGACGTCCTATATACAAAAGGACCGCTGCTTACGGACATTTCGGACGGAACGAAGACGGCTTTACGTGGGAAGAGGTCGATATGGCCAACGCTCTTAAAAAAGCGGCGAAATAAATAGAGAAGGAGAGGCTCTCTTCTAATGCGAAGAGCTGTTATATGCGATGTAACGTCGATCTTGTAGCAGTAGGGCACAGTCGCGACTGTGCCCTACAAACAAAAATGGTCATAAATGGAATGTAGGGAACGGTTTCAAACCGTTCCCTACCTAAAAACGCTCGTACCTTACTAAATTGCAAATAACAAAGGAAAATAATGACTAAAAGTGCGGATTACAAAGTTAAAGATATCGGTCTTGCCGATTTTGGCAGAAAAGAAATTGAGATCGCCGAAAAAGAAATGCCCGGCCTTATGGCCATACGCGAAAAATACGCTGCGAAGAAACCTCTTAAGAACGTAAGAATAATGGGGTCTCTGCATATGACAATACAGACAGCGGTACTTATAGAGACCCTTGTTGAGCTTGGCGCGGAAGTGAGATGGGCGAGTTGTAATATTTTTTCCACTCAGGATCATGCGGCTTCCGCCATAGCTAAAGCCGGGATTCCCGTCTTTGCTTGGAAAGGCGAAACGTTGGAAGAGTTCTGGTGGTGTACGGAACAGGCACTCACTTTCCCGGGAGAAAAAGGCCCTAACCTTATAGTCGATGACGGCGGAGACGCTACGCTTATGATGCATTTTGGCTTTTCCGCCGAGAGAAAGGCTTCGGTTCTTGATAAAAAGGCAAGCGGAGAAGATGAAAAAGAGCTTATCGACGCCTTGAAAAAGTCGCTCAAAAAGAATCCGAAAAAATGGTCCAATATGATAAAAGAGTGGAGGGGTGTTTCGGAAGAAACGACCACGGGCGTGCATCGTCTATATCAAATGATGAATAGGAAAGAACTTTTGGTGCCGGCGATAAATGTGAATGATTCGGTCACTAAATCTAAATTCGATAATTTGTACGGCTTCAGAGAATCGCTTGCCGACGGCATCAAGCGTGCGACCGATGTGATGGTCGCGGGTAAAGTCGCGGTGGTTTGCGGATACGGTGATGTCGGTAAAGGTTCGGCGCAGTCTCTCGGCAACTTTGGGGCGAGAGTGATCATAACCGAGATCGATCCGATATGCGCCTTGCAGGCCGCGATGGAAGGATATGAGGTCACAACTGTAGAGGATACTCTTGGGATCGCCGATATTTATGTCACAGCAACGGGCAACAGGGACGTAATACGGATCGAACATATAGCAAAAATGAAAGATCAGGCCATTATCTGTAATATCGGCCATTTTGACAATGAGATACAGGTTGCCGAGCTTAACGACTATCCCGGCATTAAACAAGTGAACATTAAGCCTCAGGTGGATAAATTTATTTTCCCGGATGGAAAAGAGGTTTATCTTTTGGCGTCCGGAAGATTAGTGAACTTGGGATGCGCGACAGGGCACCCCTCTTTTGTTATGTCGAATTCCTTTACCAACCAGGTTATGGCACAGTTGGACCTTTGGGAAAATAAGGACAAATACGAGCCCAAAGTATACAGGCTCCCCAAAAAACTTGATGAGGAAGTGGCGCGGCTCCATCTCGAAAAAATAGGCGTCAAACTCACTAAACTTACGAAAGAACAATCTAAATATCTGGATATACCGGTAGAAGGGCCGTATAAACCCGATCATTACAGGTATTAGTCGGTGCGGTCGAAAAATAAGTTCTACTTAAAAGGAGAGAAATGAGCGGGGAAAAGAATAAAATAAAAAAGATCGGTCTATTGACTTCCGGCGGAGACGCGCCAGGGATGAACGCCGCGAT
Source organism: Candidatus Omnitrophota bacterium (assembly GCA_028717825.1). Classification (GTDB taxonomy): domain Bacteria; phylum Omnitrophota; class Gorgyraeia; order Tantalellales; family Tantalellaceae; genus JAQUNB01. The sequence goes on along the minus strand of JAQUNB010000127.1, from coordinate 690 downwards.
ACGCAGTATTGTTAGGAAGGGGATATATGAGGGGTTAGAAGTTGTAGGGATATTACGCGGATATGAAGGACTTATAAACGGCGAAATGATCGAGATGAATTCACGCAGCGTCAGCAATATCCTTTCGCGCGGCGGTACTATTCTCAAAACAGCAAGGTCAAAAGAGTTTATGACGCCGGAAGGTCGTCAAAAGGCCGCTAAAGTAATTAAGGATAATGGTATAGATGCCGTGATCATTATCGGCGGGAACGGGTCCTTTACCGGAGCGGATCTGCTCTACAGGGAATGCGGGATAAAAACAATAGGGGTCCCCGGTACGATCGACAATGATCTGGGGCATACGGATTATACAATAGGGTCGCGCACGTCGGTAGATACCGCTTTGGACGCCATCGATAAAATACGAGACACTGTTTCCAGTATGGAACGTATTTATGTGATAGAAGTTATGGGCCGGATGGAGCCTTATATCGCTGTTATGTCAGGGCTTGCCGGCGGGGCGGAAGAAGTCCTCTATCCCGGAAGCAAAGTTACACTCGAACAAATAGCGGAAGAAATAAGCGCAGCCGAAAAAAAAGGAAAGCGCAGCTGGATCATTATTGTGTCGGAAGGATATTCCGATGCCCATTCTCTCGCGAAAAAAATACAAGATAAAACGGGCTATGAGACAAGAGGAATAACGCTTGGGCA
>JAQUNB010000126.1:2653-4662 GCA_028717825.1 Candidatus Omnitrophota bacterium | reverse complement strand
TTAGTCGATATCCTTATTAAAAAGTTAAGGATGAAATTTTCTTTTGAGGTGAATTATGACCTTACCGGGAGATTGTTCGGGTCTCCGTATCTTGTGATAAAGAAGGCGAGCTCGAGTGAAAGCGCTTTTTTTGTGGATTATGATTATGCGAATATAGAAAATATTGTTTTTGAACAGGTTCCGTCTCTTGGCGCGCTCTTTAAAATACCGGTGTTTTTTGTGCTCGGGGCGGCAATATCCGTGCCGCTTATGCTTATTGTGTTTTTAACCATCCCGTTCTTTGTGATCCATGCTATATGGTTTTCGAAGCGCGGGAAAAGATATATGGCCAAAGAAATGTATTTTTCCCGCAAATATTTTTCATGGTTCAGGGACATACTTGCGAATATCAAAATCATTAAGAGTTTTTTTAAGGAAATATGGGCACGGGAGAAAGTTTTTTCTCTTTTTAAGGGGAAAACGGAAAAGGAATACAATAATTTTTATTTCATAACCAAAAGTAACGCTATCAGCAACATTATAACAAAACTCAGCATAGTGTTATTCGGTATAGTAGGCGGACTTTTGGTCATTAACGGTGGCATGACTTTCGGCGCACTGACCGCGGCGACGATGTATGCCGGTATCATTTTATCGGAGTTATTTAGTATAAGCGCTGTTTTGCAGGGGATCAACTCCGAGCGGTATTCTATCCGCCGTTGCGCGGAATTTGTAAAAGAGATCACGTCACGCGAAAAGATCGCGCATCTCGAAGATCATGGTCCATGTGATATGGATTTTTGCCGAGGTCTTGAATTTAAGAACATAGCATTTAGTTACCCCAACGGGAAGGAACTCTTTCAGGACCTGTCGTTTGAAGCGGATGGAGGACGCTGGACACTTATACAAGGGAAGTCCGGTGCTGGAAAAACCACGCTTATAAACATTTTTCTTGGCCTTTTAACGCCGGCATCGGGGGCCATTTATGCGGGCGGGGTCGATGTCAAAAAGATACGGCACAAATATTTTGCCGAAGTTGTTTCGGCATCTCATCAGGAGAGCCTTTTATTTAATGATACGATAATAGGCAATGTTCTTTTTGGTGACGAGAAATTCAGGGGAAATCTAAAAAAGGTAATTTATTGCGTGGAACTGGACGAGCTTGTAAGTGACCCTCTTATTGGGTATAATGGGTATGTAGGAGAGTTCGGCTCTTCACTTTCGGGTGGACAGAGGCAAAGAATATCGTTGGCGAGGGCTCTAATAAGAGAACCGAAAATACTTGTTATGGATGAAGCAACTTCGTTCTTGAATTATGAGATGGAAAACAGGATCTTTAGCAAAATAAAAAAAGAATATCCGTGGTTAACGGTAATATTCATAAGCCACAGAAAAACGGCACGGGAATTCGCGGATAGGACTTTCTTGCTTGAAGACGGAAAGATCAGAGAGGATCAGACAGGAATATGACAAAGAAGAAATATCCGGTAAAAAGTCCGGACATTGTGGTAAGGGAAGAAAATGGCGAAGCCCTTCTTTTTAATCCCAAAGATGGTAAACTTATCTGTGTCAATAAAACAGGTATTTTTATTTGGAAAAATTGTGATGGAGCAAGGTCTTTGGAAGATATCATCAAACAGCTTATCAATAAATATGATGTGCCTCTTTCCTGTGCCGAAAAAGATTGTGCGAAATATTTTATGGAACTTAAACAAATGGGTTTTATAGGTGAGAAAGTATAAAAGGAGATCTTTTTATGCGAAAAGAAAAATATGAACCTCCCGTAATCTATAATTTTTCTGACTCCTTCAATAACGAAGCCTATGCGGCAATGTGTAAATCCGGGCATAACGCGTCAAACGATTGTAAGACAGGGTATGCGGCTTCACAAAAATGTACTAAGGGTTACTCTGCGCAAAAAAGCTGTTCAACAGGAAACGCCCCCAGCGGTTCGTCTCAGTGCAAAAGCGGATCTTTAGCCACGCAGCAATGCAGGACTGGCGGATCAGCCACTGTGCAATGCAAGACGG
>JAQUNB010000126.1:0-2643 GCA_028717825.1 Candidatus Omnitrophota bacterium | reverse complement strand
GGAGGGTGAGTAATTAAAACACAAGACGGTATTATTATAAAGGGCCACAGCATGTTGCCTTTTCTCCGGCCTTTCGATCTGTGTTTCTCAAAATCCTTTCGATTTAGTCAGCTTAATATCGGAGATATTATCCTATACACGGTCGAAGAAGATGATCGTCTTAGAATACATAGGATCATAAAGATCTTCCCACAAAAAAAAGAAGTTTTAGTGAAAGGCGATAATCTTTTTATTCCTTCCGCCGAAAGAATACCGGAAAACCGTATAAGCGGTAAAGTAGTATTCATCGAGAGGAACAAAAGAAGGACCGATCTCGAAAAACTGAGATACAGATTTTCAGGAAGGATCATAGCGTTTTTGTCAACATACGATATCCTGCCAGCGCTTATCAAGAATAGACTTCTTGACCCATTTTTTAGGCTTATTGTAAAAAGTAAGATATATGTTTTCTTTAGAAAAGCGAAATATGACAGATTGCTTTTTCTTTTAAATGGGAGGGATGAGGATTTAAGCGTATATGCTATGATAGGTAAAGAAAAATGCGGTGAAGCTTTTTTTGAGGTCATTGAGGGTAAAATCGTTTTAGATCATATCTTGATAAGACTGCGCGACAGGAACGAGTATTTTGCGCGTATTTTTACGGACAAGATCAATAATATTTATTTTGAGCGCACGGGTGAACATTTAGACGAAAAGGTATGGAAAAATGTCAGGACGAACGGGGAATATTCCAATATTTAAAAAAATAGATCATTATTTGTCGATCAATTTTTCATTTCAGGCTTTGTCCCCCGAGGAAAAACTTATAAATCTTTACACAAAATACGAACTCTTGGAAGGTTTTAACGGCGAAATATCGAAACTGCTGACAGGGGAGAATATTGACTGGGAATATTTTTTGGGGATAGCAAGTGCCAATAAAATAGAACCTGTGATCTATAAAAATATACAGCCATTCGGTGAGAAAATACCGTTTTTTGTAAAGGAAGAGATACGGAAGAAAACAGCTCTTGCGTTTGGAAGAAATGTCGAAAATCTGAACGTAGTAAAACACTTATCGGGATTTTTTGAAGCGGCAAAGATAGAGGCCCTTTTTATTAAGGGTTTTTCGCTCATGATGGATGCTTACAGAGAGCCGGGGGTAAGGGTGTTCAGTGATGTCGATGTCCTGATAAAAGAAGAAGATTTTTCCGCAATGGCTAATATCCTGAAAGAAGAGGGATTTATTCGGGAAAATAAGCATATTTTTCATGATTATCGTTCCCAAACGGTGTTTTCTCTGGGGAAGAAATTTTGTTTGGACGTGCATACGGGTTTTTTGGGACGGAAGATGCACGATAAAATGCTGGGTATTGACATGAATGATGTATTTGCCCGAAAAAGAGAGATAGATTTTAAAGATTTCAGCGTGTATACACTCGATTTATCACATACCTTAGTGTACCTGTGCTTGCATCTTTCTCTTAATCACAGTTTTGCGGGCTTAATTTGGTATGTGGATATCGATCGCTTTGTAAGAAATCATAGCAGGGAAATAGACTGGAACGAGATAATCGAAATAGCAGAGAAGCACAGAATTAAAAAACCTCTTTTTTATACGTTGTTGTTCACCGAAAAAATGTTCGCAACACCCATTCCGGATCATGTTTTTAAAAAACTGGAGAAATTTCAGAAAAATTTTGATAAAACCGTTCTTACTCGGATGAAAGAGAAAAATAGCGAAATCGATTACATGGCGGAAATCCTTTTGTTTGATAACTACAGCGATATAACAAAATTTGTGTGTTTATCTTTTGCGAGATATCCGTATCTGATCCCGCATTTTTTTAAAATATTGTTCAGGATGATATAATATAATCATGAAGTTTATAGTAACCGTTTTTATTATTGTTCTTCTTAACTATCCTGTCTGGCAGCTTGCGGAGGCACAGCCTGTCCCTTCGTCGAAGATAGATAGTATAACCCGTGAATCTGATAAATCATTTCGCGAAGATGTCGAAAAGGACACATGGAAACGCAAGAGAAAAAAGGTCCGAATTATTGACGAGAGAGATAAAGCGCCGGATACCGAAGACAAGGGCAGTAAGCCCTCCGAAGAAAAAAACAACGATAGTGTTCCCACTATTACGATCAAGCCGTAGCTTGTCGTGTATCTCGTATATCGTATATCGTATATCGGCCCGCGTTACTTTTTACTTTTATCCTGCAATCAAAAGGTTAATTTGCAAATAATGAAAAACCGTTTTTGTTCAACGTGCTGTTTCTCGTAACCGCTCCATATCTTTGTTACGTTCTTTTGTTAAGAATCGTGTTCTCCTGCTAAAAACGGTTGCAGCAAAGTATCGTTCTCTTGTATCTGTTGTAGCTTTTCTCGACAAGGTATTGAGTTTTCGGTTCGCTCTCACTTTTGTCCTTCGTCTCTCGCTTTCATCAGCACTATATACCATATGCGCTATTGAAGCCGCATCACCGCCAGTCCCACTATATACGTTCCTTAACTGCATCGTCTCCAAGTGGCACTACATACCACATACTACATACTAAACGTATCGTTGCCATTGGTATACTAAACTACTGGCATTCCGGACGCCGATTATATATACTTGCTGATATATGAATAAAACTATCGATAGAACACCCGTA
>JAQUNB010000125.1 GCA_028717825.1 Candidatus Omnitrophota bacterium | reverse complement strand
TACTCGTAATGGCGGCAGCATACGCAAGTTATACCGAGAAGAGCTTCTCCGTGTGGTCGTCTCCCAAAATAAGCGTTTTGCAGGGTAATATCCCGCAAAATCAGAAATGGGACGAAAAGTACAGCGGAGAGATTATCTCCATATACGGAAAACTCACAGAAGAAGCCTCACGAGAGGGGGCTGACCTGATCGTTTGGCCGGAGACGGCATACCCTTATCTTGTGGTATCGCCAGAAGAAGAGCCTAAAGAAGTGAAGGATGACGCGAAGAAATATGGTATACCTATCTTGGCCGGCGCAGTTTGTGCTGTAGGCGAAAATTATTATAATAGCGCCATACTTTACGATAAAGAGGGTAAAGTAGTTTCGATATATAATAAAACGCATCTTGTGCCTTTTGGCGAATATATCCCTTGTGGAAAATACTTGGACTGTTTGAGAAATTATATCGATAAACCGATAGGTAGTTTTACACGTGGTAGCGAACTTAAACTTTTTTCTCTAAATACATCGTCGGATACTGCTAAGAATCCGGATGTAATAATTCGCAAAACTAATTTTAATAAATTTGGTGTATTAATATGTTTTGAGGATATTTTTCCATATTTAACGAGAGAATTCGTTGGGCGTGGCGCGAATTTTATGATAAATATCACTAACGATGCGTGGTTCGGCGAGACAGCCGCGTCCCGACAGCACTTGCAGGCGTCGGTATTTAGGGCAGTGGAGAACCGCATTCCTGTGATCAGGGCGGCAAATACCGGCGTTTCCTGTTTTATCGATCCGAGCGGAAGAATAACCTCGAGCGTGGAGCAGGGCGGAAAAGAAATATTTGTGAGAGGCATTAGTACGGCGAATATAAATATTATCAAACAAAAAGCGCGATACACGCTTTATGGCGATGTCTTTGTGCAATTTTCGCTAATCATGTTGATCGTGATAGGCGTGACGGGAACTCTTCTTCGCAAAATCCGGAGAGGTTATTAAACAGGGAAAAAATATGGATCAGCATCTGCAGAAGTATAAAGTAATGAAATTTTTGCTGGAAGCCGAGGAACTTTCAAAAAATTTTTATGCAAACTGCGCACTAAAATTCCCGGATCACAAGGAATTCTGGGGCGCTCTTGTGCAAGAGGAAAATAACCATGTTACTATAATCCGCGAGCTGAGCGCGAGCATGGCAAATGAAGAGGCCGAATACGATAGTAATAAGTTTAATGTCGAGGAGCTGGAATCTCAGCTTGAGGGTGTCAGAAAACTTATTTCGGAAGCGCGAGGCAAAGATCTTTCTTTAAAAGAAGCTCTTAATGTCGGGTTAAAACTTGAAGAAAGCATAATGGAAAAATATTACTACTTGATAGCCAAAGTATCGACCAGCGGGATGAAAAGCTTCTTGGTGAGCATCGCGGATTCCGAAGAAAAACACCGTAAACGGTTCATGGAACTTTTGGAAAAGATTGGATAGTTGTGGCTAATAAATTCTCAAATTCTAACCTGGTTAGAATTGCCAGGTTAGCCCCAAAAACTTCTGTCTAAGCACCTGTATCCTATAGCTTCCGATAGGTGATGAGATTCGATCAGTTTTGATCCATCTAGATCCGCTATTGTTCGTGAGATCTTAAGTATCTTGTCATATGCCCGCGCGCTTATCCCGAGCTCAAGGATAGCAGTTTTTAGAAGTTCGTCGGCTTCCGCCGAAAGCAGGCAAAACGCGTCCAATTCTTTTGGGTCCATATAGGCGTTATATCTGGAATCCGGAGGTTTTTCTTTAAATCGCTCAAGCTGGATAGAACGTACTTTTATAACCCTTTCTTTGATGATTTCTGATCTTTCGCCAGTCCTTTTGCGCGTTAATTCGTCATAATTAAGCCGCGGCACTTCAAGATGGATATCTATCCTGTCCAAAAGCGGTCCTGATATCTTTGAAAGATATTTTTGTATCTGGTGCGATGAACAATGACAGTTTTTCTTGGGATCTGTAAAATATCCGCACGGGCAGGGGTTCATGGCCGCTATCAAAAGGAAGCGGGAAGGGAATTTTAGAGAACGCTGGACCCTCGCTATCGTTATCTCGCCTGATTCCATGGGCTGGCGGAGAGATTCCAAAACGTCTCTTCTAAATTCCGGGAATTCATCAAGGAAGAGAACCCCGTTATGCGCCAGGCTTATTTCCCCGGGCATTGGGCACGAACCTCCGCCTGTCATCGCCGCGTAAGATATGGTGTGATGCGGCGAACGGATAGGGCGGGTTCTTAAAATGCCGTTTATTTTTAATTCCCCGGCTACACTGTAAACATTCGTGACATCTATCGATTCTTCATATGTGAGGTCGGGCAAGATCGTCGGGAACCTCTTCGCGAGCATACTCTTGCCGGAACCCGGAGGACCGAGGAGCAGAAAATTATGCCCGCCGCAGGCGGCGATCTCGAGCCCGCGCTTTACGTGTTCCTGGCCTTTTATGTCCTGAAAATCCAACAGACTATTTTTTTCATTAGGCGAATGAAAATTATTTTCACCGATCTCAGTAACAGTAAGCTGTTGGACCCCACGGATATGGTCAATTACTTTTTTAAGTGATGTCGTGCCATAAATAGGTAATTCTTTTACGTTCGCGGCTTCGTTTGAGTTATCTTTTGGAAGGATAAAAGCTTTGGCCTTAGTTTTTAGCGACAGGGCGATCGGTAAAGCCCCACGGATAGATTTGAGTTTCCCGTTAAGAGAGAGCTCCCCGCAAAAAAGTATTTCCTCGAACTCTTCTTGCCTAATGGCCCCGGAGGCGCACAGAATGCCGATGGCTATAGGGAGGTCGAACCCGGAGCCTTCTTTTTTTATGTCTGCGTGGGAGAGGTTTACCGTTATTTTTCCGGAAGGAAAAGTAAATCCGGAATTGTTTATGGCCGAACGGATCCTGTCACGGCTTTCTTTGATAGCTGTGTCCGGCAGCCCCACCACCGAGAATGCCGGAAGCCCGTCCGAGACATCTACCTCAACATCGACAGGGTATGCTTCTATCCCTACCACACAAGCGGATAATGCTTTAGCCAACATGTTCTTCCTTTATTGTATTTGAAGAGCGTTCCTTACGTGTTTTAATATCAGCAAATTTCCGTTATTATCAAGCGTAATGCCGATCGCGTCGATCCGAACGGGGCTATCCTGCAATTTTTCCCGAAGGAGGTAATATTGGCAGTTCCGGATAATATGTCTCTTTTTATATTCCGTGATCGAGGCAAGCGGCGGGCCAAATTTTTCGGATATTCGTGTTTTGACCTCAAAAAATACCAGAAAATCCTTTTCCGCCGCGACAATATCTATTTCTCCCAAGGGCGTAATATAATTTCTCGCCAAAATGGCGTATTTTCTCTTTTTTAAGAATTTGTTTGCCATTTTTTCGCCGATCCTACCGATCTCTTGATTGGTGAATTCCATTTCTATTAATTTTCTGCGGCTTTCTCGCTATAGGATTCAAGGACAATTTGCTCCAACTCTTTGCGTATATTTTTTTCTTTCGGAAAGAAAGTTTCATACCACTTACCGTCGCGGCCCTGTTCGCGCGGCATGCTTAAGAAAAGTCCTTCTTTTCCCTGTACGACCCGCAAGCCCTTTACAATAAAGGTATCCAACAGACATATGTCGCAAAAGGCCTTGGTCGCGCCGTCGGTTGTGAGTTTGTGTATCCGTTCGACTTGTACTACTGGTTTTGTGCCCATTTTTCTCTCCTTTTTTGGTTTTATCTTTTTCTGCCCGATTGCGTCACAATACTTTCGATCTTTTCTTTATCGGTAGTTTTCAGAGCTTCATGGATCATAATAAGCATTTTTGTCTGTTTGGAATCAATTATCCACTTTGTTCCTGTGATCAGGCTGGCTACGAGGAACTGCAGAAAATATCGTGGATGAATAAAGGACAATAAGAGAAAAACCGCGGAGGCGATGCCCCATTTATTATGCAGTATGAAGTTTTTGATATTCCGGAGCATCTTCCATCTGTCAAACCTGTTGAGCAGGTCGTACGTATCGATCACAAGTTTTCTACATTCCGCACAGGACGCTAAGTGTCTTTCAACTAATTTGCGGTTCTCGGGTGATATTACGTTACTCGTATATTCGCTTAGCGTTTTTTCAGTCGGACAGAGTCTGTTCATGGTTGCTCCTTTTTGTTATAACATATATAACGTGACTCGTGACTTGTGGCTGGTGACTTGTGTCGGGGCACGTCGCTCGGCCCACGGGACACGGCCCCAGGCCCACGTCGTTCGGGTTTCGGGGTTCGTTCCTCGTTCCACTATACGCCTTGCTCTATGCGCTATGCTTTTAGTCTATTGTCTCTAGTCTCTAGTCTCTAGTCTATTGTCTCTAGTCTCTAGTCCGTGGTCTCAGTATAGAAGACAACTTTATCGGTAAAATTCTTGCAAAAAATATCAAAAATTTTGCAATACTAACGATACTTAGGGGAAGACGATCATTGTGGGGGCGGGGGGGGCGTGATTTCCAAGCGTCATCCCCGCATGTTCTTAGCGGGGATCTAATAAAAATATTAATGGATTCCCGCTTTCGCGGGAATGACAATTTTTATTATTATTCTCACAAATTATCGGGCAGGCACAAAAGGCCTGCCCCTACGTCTTAAAGGACACCATATATGCATTTAATCTGTGTATTTTTCGGTACTAC
>JAQUNB010000124.1 GCA_028717825.1 Candidatus Omnitrophota bacterium | reverse complement strand
TGAACTTAAAGAAATACCCGCTGTAAGCTTTAGCTACTTTAACCCGAATTCCAAAAAGTACGGCACATTCACAAAAGGGCCTTTCCCCGTAGCGGTGCTTAAGAAACCTGAAACGGAAAGCACGGTAAAGATGGTCTCTCTGCCGGGTGCGGAAGAGATCTTCTATCCCCAAGAAAAAATAGGGCAGGATATCCTGTTCATAAAAGAAAATCCGGGGACTTTAACAGAAAAGAATACGGTGTTCTATCAAAGCAAAATTTTCTGGGGCATGCAAGCCATGATCTTATTCCTTTTCGAGATATTTTCAGCGACATATCGGAGGAAGGAAAGGATACTGAAAGACGCCAGTTATGCCCGCTACTTAAAAGCGCCGCGCAGGGCTAAAGGCGGGTTAAAGACAGCGAAGGCACATCTTGATAAAGGCGAGATCGTCTTATTTTACGATACTATTTTTAAGATGCTACAGGAATATTTGTCAGGCAGGCTCAATCTTCCTAAAGGTAACGTTACTGTGCATGTTATAGAGGAAAAAATAGGCGCCGTAAATCACAATAAAGAAATTCTGCAGGATGTTAGTGATGTTTTCGCTAAGTGTGAAATGGCCAGATACGCGCCTTCCGCGGCCGGCAAAAAAGAAGCGGAAGAAGTTTTTGAAAAAGTGCGAAAGATAATTGATTATATGGAGAAGGTGCGGGTGTAGTGCGGTGGAAACGAATATTTTGCAGATAGCATTTAGCAGATAGCAGTTGGTGTTTGAATGACAAATAACAAAATCCAAATGACAAATGAAATCCAAAATTCAAATACCAAAACTTAGGCAAGAACGCGGACGCGTTGTAAGAACGTATATGGTTGCGATGGAACGAGACGATTTGAAGAACGTCTATGGTATATAGTGTCGGTGGTGACGATAAACGAGAGACGAAGGACGAGGGACGAAAGACGACCGCTCGTTTTGCTCGCTAGGACGAAGGACGATTGGGGTTCGGGATTCGGTGTTCGTGTTTCGGCCCACGTTACGAGGGACGAATAAGAACCGTATATCGTATATCGTGCCGATGGAAGTGATAGGTTTCACCCCTCACCCGTACCCTCTCCCCTTAGGGGAGAGGGCCGGGGTGAGGGGAATAAAACGAGATACGAAATACGCGATACGAGATACGAGATACGATACATGGGCCACATATCGGCTAGCACTTTATGGATCGTCCCCGAGTATGCTATGTGAGGCGGTTACGAGAAACAGTACTCTGAACAGAAACGGTTTTCCATTATTTACAAATCAACCTTTTGATTGCAGAGTGAAGCGTTATAAGGAGAAAAGAGTATGCGGTGTCAAAAAAGTTTAAAAGTATGGGTTTTATCCCTTATGGTGCTTAGTTTTGCAGGGATGTGTTGTTTCGCGCAAGAAGCGGCCGATAGCAAAAAAGAGACTTCCGCTCCGGCCGATCAGAACGTAACACCGGTGATGGTCCAAAAAGAGACCCCGGGCGATCCTTTCCTGCTGGGTAACGATTTCTATAAAAAAGGTGAATACATAAAAGCCATAAGCGAATATGAAAAAATATTAGCTAGTGGAAAGGAAAGTGCCGCGCTGTATTACAATAACGCGAATGCGTATTTTAAAAGCGGCAGGCTCGGCAAGGCCATTTTAAATTATGAGCGGGCGACGCTTTTAAGTCCCAGAGACCCGGACATAAGATCGAATTTTAAATATGCTGAGTCTTTGGTAAAGGGCAACCCGGAGAGCGAGAAAAGCATATGGTCGTGGGGGCCATTAGCCGCGTATGTAAACGGATTTTCCGTGAACGAACTTACGCTATTTTGTTCTTTTGTTTTTACGGCATTCTTACTTTTCATTTTTATTTTTGTTGTTCGCAATAGACCCACTATTTACAAAATAACCTTTTTGGTGTTTCTTTTCGCTGTTATCCTTTTTAATGCGCTAGTGATCTGGGAGAAGGTAAAAGAGTCTGATCACGCCGCTGTTATTGTCGCGGATAGCGCGGACGCGCTATTCGGTCCGTTCGAAACGGCTACAAAATTTTTCCCGGTCAAAGAAGGCATGATGGTAAATGTCGTTAGCGCGCAGAACGACTGGTATAAGATAGAAAGGGCCGACGGGAAGATCGGCTGGATAAAAAAAGATGTGGCGGAGAAGGTAAAGTGAGGAAAACAGTGTAGGTTCCCTACACAAAGAATGCTAGTTGTTTTGTTGTTTACACGATAGCTTTTATAGGAACTTAATAATTATGAAGATCAACGACATAAAAAAAATATCATTTCGGGAAAAACTGAAGAAAGACGTTATATTGATTGACGGGGCGTTCGGTACTTATGCCGCCGCAGTGGGGCTTAAGGATACGGATTTTAAGGATAAGCCCGGCTGTATGGAATACTTGTCGATCGCGTGCCCGGATCTCATTAGGAGGATCCATACGGATTATCTGGAGGCCTCGAGCGACGCGATAGAGACCAACACGTTCGGCGCGAATTCTGTGAAACTTTCCGAATACGGATTATCGGAGAGAGTTTACGAGATCAATTTGGAATCAACGCGTCTGGCGCGAAAAGCGGCCGATAAGTTCTCGGTTTATTCTTTTCCCAGATATGTTATAGGATCAATGGGCCCTACCGGAAAACTTCCTTCTTCGTCTGACCCTACTCTCGGGGATATAACTTATCAGGAACTCAAAAAGATATTTTACGAACAAGCGCTTGGAATAATCGACGGCGGCGCGGACGCCCTTTTAGTCGAGACAGGACAAGACCTTTTGGAAATGAAAGCGGCGGTGAACGGCGCGAAAGAGGCCGTGAAAGCTAAAGCCAAAGATATTCTGATCATGGCCCAATGCACGCTCGCGAATAGCGGCCGCATGCTTTTGGGGACCGAGATATCGGCAGTTTGCGGCGTTATGGGTTATCTCGGTGTGGATGTAGTAGGGCTCAACTGCAGCAGCGGCCCCATTGAGATGGAACCCGCCATCAAACAATTAAGTAAGTTCGCCTCGTCCTATATTTCGGTCGTGCCGAACGCGGGCCTGCCTATCGAAAAGGATGGGAAAGCCGTATATCCGTTGGCTCCGGCGGAAATGGCGCGGATCATCGCGGGTTTTGTCAAAAAATATAAGATAGATGTTGTCGGCGGATGCTGTGGCTCGACTCCGGAACACATAAGAGCGATCCGGAAAGTTTTGAAGGATACGGGCAAGAGAAAAATACCAAAAAATGTTTCTTATTCCAGCTTTTATCGCGGGATCAGTTTAGATGAAAGTGCTAGGCCCATCAAGGTCGGAGAACGGATAAACACGCAAGGGTCGAAGAAGATGAAAGATCTTCTCCGGGAGAACAATTTTGACGGAATAGTTGAGCTTGGCAAAAACCAGGAAAAATCGGGATGCAACGTGCTGGACGTCTGTGTGGTGCTTTCAGAGCGTGCCACAGAAAAAAAAGATATGGCGTTACTGGTAAAGAAACTTGCCGAAAGTGTGAATGTGCCTCTCATGATAGACTCAACAGATATCGAAGTTATAAGGACCGCGCTTGAGGTTTACCCCGGGACCGCTTTCATTAATTCGGCGAACATGGAAGATGGCGGAAAAAGGGCGAAAGTGATCTTCGCGCTGGCCAAAGAGCACGCCAGCTTTATCGTTAATCTTGTCATAGACGAACAGGGGATGGCTAAAACAACCGCAAAAAAGGTCGAGATAGCTGAAAGGCTCCTAAAGATCGCCCACGGCGAATACGGCATAGAGAAACACAGGATGATATTCGACATGCTTACGTTTACTTTGGCTACGGGGGAAACAGAATATTCTTCGTCGGCCAAAGAGACACTTGAGGCTATAAAAGTGTTTAAACGCGAAGAGAAAGACGCTCTTACGGCCCTGGGGGTGAGTAATATCTCTTTCGGCCTGACAAAAGAGGCGCGAAAGATACTTAATATGGTTTTTTTGCATCTGGCCTCTTCTCGTGGTCTTGACGCGGCGATAATAAACCCGGCTGAATTCATTGAATATAAAGATATCCCGCGGAAGGAGAGGAAGCTGGCGGAAGACCTTATTTTAGACAGGGCTCCCGTGCCCCTCGCCGAATTCCTTAAATATTTTGAGGCGAAAGGCGAAGAACTTCCCAAACAAAAAAAGGCGCAGGAAGCGGACGCGCTCACGAGCCGGGAAAGATTAAGAAGATGCATAATCGATAGGGATAAAGTAAATATAATCGCGGCTGTGGATAAAGCTCTGACGGAATATCCTGCCGAAAAGATCATAAACGAAATGATCATAGAAGTGATGAAGGAGATCGGCGAGAAGCTCGGCACGGGGGAGCTAGTCCTGCCGTATGTGCTTCAATCTGCCGAAGTGGTCCGCGCGGCGATAGAACATCTTGATAAATTCCTGCCGAAAGAGGCGGGAAAAAAGAAGTGTAAAATACTTTTAGCGACTGTCGCCGGCGACGTCCATGATATCGGCAAGAACCTGGTGAAGATGATCCTTGAGAATAACGGTTTTTCCGTGATAGACCTGGGAAAGCAGGTCACGATCGACCGGATAATCGAAGAAGCGAAGTTGAATAAGGTCGACGCTGTGGGCCTAAGCGCGCTTCTTGTCTCGACAGCGCGCCACATGAAAACATGCGTGCAGACAATGCATGATGCCGGTCTTTCGTATCCCGTGCTTA
>JAQUNB010000123.1 GCA_028717825.1 Candidatus Omnitrophota bacterium | reverse complement strand
CGTGAGGATCGCTGAAGGTGAGCCCGGAAAATCATATGATATTGGGGTATGTTTTTTAAGAAAGAGCCATATGACAAAAAATGGGATCGATGCGTTAATGCTAGATTGACGACAAAGTTTGCACAAGGAGACTGTGATATGGAAACGATTAAAAATTTTTTTGTAGGACTTGTTGTGATCATAATGTCATTTGTTATTTTCATCGTGATAATTTTTACTTTGCCGGTATTGCTTGGCATTAGTTCGATATTGTTAGCATTATTGGCAGCGGTGCTTTTTTTTGTTCTGATCTTTTATATAATTGTTCTGGTCGGACACGCTACGAGATTTCTAATAAAAAAACAGTGAGAATAGTTAGTAAGGGTGACAGGGGAAAAATGAATGTTGATGATCTGAGATACGAAAAATATACGACAGACGAAGAGCAAAAATTCGAGTCCATTTGCAAGAGGTGCGGTGAGTGCTGCGGAAAAATGGACGATCCGTGTGAAAATCTGAAGAAAAGAGATGTGGATGAGTCTTTTTGTGCGATTTATCCCGATAGATTTGGACAGCGAAAAACAGTGTCCGGAAATACATTTAGATGCGTTTCGATACGCGATCACATCACGCAGCAAACATTGCGTCCAAACTGCTCCTACCGCCGATTTATCTAGCTATCCCGCAATAATAGTTTCAAATTAATATTCAGGAAAATCGATAAATAGTACTTTTTTATGACAAAATGTTAGAGATCAAAAAAGTGTGGCAGATAGTGTCATGTGGGGTAGGTACTAAATGCTGATAGCCTCAAAAATGCAAAAATCACCCAACGTTAATAATAAAAAAGCTTGTTTTTTTGTATAGAACCGTTATCCAGTTGTGATATACTAATTACAGTAGTAAATATACGCAAAGTCTGTTATAAGACGTTTTTTTAGGGTTATTATTAAAAAGTTTAAAAAAGTATGGGCAAACGCTTTAAAAAAGTGGTGGTGCATAAATGTCGATCGTAAACCGGGGCGGGATCGTGAGGCATGAAGATAATTTGAGAAAATTATCGCCCACTCAAGCTGTTGAGACGAGTGATGATTTGATGCGCCCGGTTGTATTTATTAGCGTCCGCACTAATCGAACAAAAAGGATATGCCTAAAGGTCATATCCTTTTTTGTTTCCTTCGTATTTTTTGTTCAACAAATATCATACTCATTGGATATTGCATATCTCAAACCAGCAAGCTTGCCAGTACCGCAGAGTGTTGGCGCGGAAAAGATCGTGGATCAAAAAGAAGGAAAATTAGAGATCAGCAATTTTGATATGCTCTCATATAAACGTCGGCAGAATGAACTAATGAAGCTTTTACCCTCGCCCAAAGAGCAAGAACAATCCGCGATGTACGCTCCGCATTATTTAAAACGTCAGCAGAACAATCGTGAAGTTTTGATACGACAAAAACAAGAAGCTGAAGACCTAATGCTTTACGTGGATCAACGTGACAAGCGGGCGAAGGAATATCAGGAGGAAGTGCCTCTTAAGAAAAAGAAAGGTACCGGAGCTGGCGGCGTCTATTACACGCTTGAAGATTATAAGGGCGGAAGTCCGATGCAGCTGAATGTTTATGTTTATCAAGGTGGGCAGGCTGGCGGCCGGTTGATGGAGATAGTTTCATACGATGTCACAAAATTAAATACTAGTGTATGGGCGACAGACGCGAAGGAGATTAAACCTAAAGAGGGTGATTCTTTCATCGGTTCATATAAACAATTGCAGCAACGAGAACTGTTGACCTCAGACAGGATCATAAGACGCACAATCTATGCCGGAGAAAAAGGTGAGGAAAGGATCGATTATATTTTATCCGATTACGACGCCCAAGGCGCTCCGGGCGAGCTGACCTTATATTCTTATGAGGGGAATGTTTTAAAGGAAACGATCTCTTACAATATCTACGGACTTGGGCTTGATCTGGCAGCAAGCGATTGGAAAAATCTATTGAAAGCAGAAGAAAACCGGATCGTTCGAAAAACTGTATACGAAGGGGCAAAGGGCGAAGAGCGGATTAAGTATATTTTGGATAATTATTTGCTGGACGAAGATAGCGATGTAAATCAGCCTAACAGGCTTAGTATCTATGATTATTCCAAGGATGGAGACAACGCTCTGGACGAAGTTAGGTCCTATTACATAACAGATACGGAAGAAGAAAAGTGGTTTGACGAGGGAACAAACGAAGATAAGCTGGAAAGTGTTACTGTGTATGACGGGGAAAAGGACAAAGAAAAGGTTCGTTCGGTTTTTTCGCAGTATTTTCAAAAGGATGGCGCGTACGCAGCGTGGGAAAGAAAAGATTATACTTACTCCGGGAATATTTTAGCTGAAACTAAAACTTATGATATATCGGCGCTGACAGAAGAGCAGAGATCGATAATTGGCGCAGGGGTCTTGGAGGAGGACACTTTTTATGTGGGTGATAAGAATCATGAGAGGGTAAATTACAGCTATGGATTGTATGATGTAGCGGGCGTTCCTCAGATCAGAACAGACTACTCTTATGACGGTCGGGCGCTACAAGTAATGACAACATATGATATTGTCGGGCGTGAACTCAAGAGCAAGGATATCGTTCAAGAAATTAGTTATTACGAGGGGCGTGCCGGAGATGAAAGTGTCACGCGTGTAGTGAGTTATTACAGTGACGGGACCGTTCTTAAGGAAACGGTCAACGTGTTTAGCGAGAATTCAAGGGGTATTAAGTATATTTCTTCGACGACAGAGAAAGAATATTCGCAGGATGGAACTTTAGTCGGGCGAAAGGAAGTTACAAATGATCTTAAGTATACCGATCGCTATATGAGGGAGAGGGAAGATCTGAACGGCAACATCAGGAATCAAAACATAAAGACGTATTATGTGGTCGAGGGCGCGGAAAATTTAGATACGGAAGAAGATGTGGTGTACGCGGAGTATACCGCGGCGAAACAACCAAGCAAAGAATGGAGGACGAAATATTCCTTTAGCGATACCGGGGAAAGAATGCCGGTTGAGTATCAAGAAATTTATAACCATTCATTCAACCAAAAGGGTAATGTTTTAAGACAGACCGTGCACAACTATACGATAGATGAAGACGGTAACAAGGTCTATGATAACACAACGACGATCGAAAATAAGAAATATGATTTTTACGGCAATGTGGAATTGCGCTCGGAGACTTTGTGGTCGGACCAATCCGCTACGACATTAATTTATAAGCGGGTTGTTAAGAATGAATATGAAAACCTGCTTGCGAGGCGACGTGGTAATGCATCGTTTACTGAAAGTGTTCGATATGATTCTACCGAAGAATCTGAGGCGCATGAAATTGACAGGACGAAGACGACAACGACCGAGTTCGATGTAAGGGGCTTTGCTGTGCGGCAGACAACGGACACTTATGTTGTGGATAGCACGACAGGAACAACGGTAGTTACGGAAAAACTGGTGAGCCGTAAGGAGATCTATAACCTTAACATTGATGCCAGGGGGGACGCAAGAGAACAAAGAGTGGAAACCTACGAAACGGACGCGACCGGGGCCGTTGATTCGTTAGTGCTAACAAACTACCAAATTCTCGCCGACCGTGAATTTGATTCGCAGCACAATGTTCTAAAACAAACCATTTATACCTACGATCAAAAAGATGAATCTACTCGCATTGTTTTAGATGTCCAGGATGTTTATTCGAGCGCTTTTCACTCGACTGGCGTGGCGGGAAGACAGGTATCCATAATTTATTCCGATGAGGCGAAGCAGAATTTGTTAGAAGTTAAGGTTGTATACAATTCCGATATATCTTCGACGGGCAACATTGGTAAAACGGTGATTGTGCGTTATTCGAAAATTGAAACGGTTAACGGCAAAGCAGTGTATTCGGGGCCGATAGATAGGGAGACGATTAAAAATAGCAATTTCGATATAAGGGGTAACGCTCTTAACCAGGAAATACTACGTGAATATTGGGATGAGGATGTTTCGGGATATAAATTCAGCGAAAAGCAAACCGTTACAAATGCGGGTTATGATATCCACGATCGAGTGAAAACATCTGAGATAAGAAGTTACGATAAGAAGAATAACTTTAAAGAGCTACAAGTGATTGAATACAAAGAATACGATGGCTTTGGTAATGCGTTGAGCCAGATGGTTGATACGTACTCGAGTCTTAATGCCGATGCGGCTGAATTAACGGATCACAAAGTTATCAACAATGTGTATGCAGATGCGAGGGCGGCCAGAAGAGGAAACGCGAGTTTGGTCATAACAACGAGATATTCAAGCTTATCTGAAACCGATGAAACAAAAATTGATCGTACGGAAACTAAGACAGACGAGTTTGACGCGAGAGGGAATGTTGTGCGTCAAACAACAGATACATATGTAATGGATGCGAGCAAAACGGAAAAGTTAACTACGGAGTGGGTGACTTATAACACGAAAATAGATAATCGAGGCGATGCGTATGAACAGGAGATAATTACGTATCAGACGGATGCTACAGGAGAAAGAGATACGCTGATTGTTGTTGATTATCAAGTGCTGACAAATCGAGAATTTGATGCAGATCATAACATCATCAATCAAATGATTTATACGTATAGTGATGAGGGTGGCACTTTATTGGATGTACAGGAGATACGCAGCGAAGGATTTCATTCAAGTGGCACGGCATTAAAACAGACGATCGCGACGTATTCCGATCTCGCGAAAACCTCCCTAATCGACGTAA
>JAQUNB010000122.1 GCA_028717825.1 Candidatus Omnitrophota bacterium | reverse complement strand
TAGGTCCTCTTTAATGAACGGCACGATAAGCCCTACCGCGCATATCTGAAATAACAAGAACAGGAACGCGAGCTTCCCGCTCAAGCTTTCCTTCTTTATCGCCATATCTCTGGGCCGGTTGCCGAATATCATCCTGCCGAAATAGTAGATGAACGCGCTAAAAACAAGCGCGAGAAAAAATAAAAGCATACCGGCTACAAAATATGCTCCTTTAACAAAAGCGGCGATCAGTATCATTATTTCGCTCACGAATATAGAGAACGGCGGAAAACCGGTAAGCGCGAACACGCCGAGAAGCACCATAACACCGGTAAACGGTAATACCTTTATTACGCCGCGTATCGCGTTCATGTTGTGTTTATTATAAGCACTGACTATGTTGCCCGCGCCAAAGAACATGAGCGCCTTTGTAACAGCGTGATTAAAAATGTGCAAGAGCGCACCCGCTGCGGCTAAAGGCGTCCCCAGTCCAAAACCAACGGAGATTATCCCGACATGTTCTATACTGCTGTAAGCAAGGAGCCGCTTTGGGTCCTTCTGGACAAGGATAAACCCGCCCGATATGACCAGCGATACAAGCCCCAAAAGGATCATGAGATTCCCAAAAAACTGAAAACCGACGCAGCTGATCACGATCATACCGAACCGCAGTATCGCGTAGATCGCAGTCTTCAGCAAAACCCCCGAAAGAAGCGCGCTTATCGGCGCCACTGCCTGGCTGTGCGCGTCCGGCAGCCACGTATGCATGGGCGCGAGACCCGCTTTTGTCCCGTATCCGACGAGTATAAAGATAAAAGCTGTTTTTACGATATTTTTGTCCAGCTGGGCGGCGGAAGCTATCATATCGGACCAGTTGAGGCTTTTCACTCCGCCTAAAAGCGAAAAAGCGTAAGAAAAAAGTATCGTACCCAAAAGCGCGAAAATTATACCTACCGAACAGATGATGATATATTTCCAAGCCGCTTCTACGGATTTTTTATTCTTGTAAAAACCGACGAGAAAAGCCGAGATGAGCGTGGTCATTTCTATCGCTACCCATAACATCCCCAAATTATTGACCGACGGCACCAAAAACATCGAGAACGAGAATAGGTTAAAAAGCATGTAATAGATCTTTACCTTTTTCTCCGATATTATCCCCTTCTTCGCGTCCTTTCTGATATACCCTATAGAATATAACGCCGAGGCGAAAGCGATCGTCGCGATGACAAAAATGAAAAAGGCGCTTAGCATGTCGATATAAATGAAACTAAAACACAAATTAGCGCCGGCGCAGACGGTCTTTTTAAGAAGGGACACGCTTACCGATAACGCGGCCAGATAGCCTAAAGCGTTGACCGCGCCGAAAGATCTCCGTCCGGCAAAAAGAGACGCCGCTATTGTGAGCAAGACCGGAATGCCAAGAATAAAAAATATTTCCATTGAACACAATCTCCCGCCTGCCAAAAGGCAGGCATCCTAATGAAATCCTCCGAAGCCCCACCTATTGTTTACAATTTGAAGGGCGAAGGAGGAAAATTATCCTTTTAAACGTGAAAGTTTATTCACGTCGATATGCGTAAAAAGCTTATTGATCCTGTAAACAAAAAGCCCCATGATCACGACACTCACGAATACGTCAAAAAATATCGCGATCTCCACAAAGAACGGCATGCCTCCCGAGATCGTCGAAGCCAATAAAAATAACCCGTTCTCCATCACCAAGAGCCCCGTGATCTGCGCTAGAGCCGTCATCCTGAATATCATAAGGAATATCCCCACGAGCACAACAAAGAACGCCATCGCGAGAGTTATCGTCTGCATTTTATCGCCGAACGCGGTCAACTGCTCCGTAAAAACCCATGACAGATACATAAAACCAAGGGCAAAAACCAACGACAATTGGGCATTAATGAATAATCCGAGATCTTGGTTCGCCTTTGTCCTTTTTATCATGCGGTATAAAAAATATGGTATAAGGATCACCTTCAGCGCGAGCACAAGCGCCGCGACGACATAAAGGTCTATTTGCCGTTCTTTTAGTGCAATAGCTAGAGTTATCAAAAACAGAAAGAACGACTGCAGGCGAAAACCGCGAACCAAGGCCGGCATCCTCTTGGCGATGACCATAATATATGTTGAGGCCAGTATTCCCAATAAAATGAAAGGCTGCATATTAAACTCCTAATATCGCGCATACTACCGCGACGATCCCCAAAATAAAAGCGAACCCGAGAAAATCAGTTACCCGGAACAAGCGCATCTTTGCCACTGAAACTTCAACCAGCGCCACCACCATAGCGATGATCACCAGCCTAGCCGAATACCATAAGATCCAAAAAATAAAATTAACCGGGCTCCCCAAACACGGCGCGGCGATCGGGAAAATAATCTGCGCGATCAGAAAGAACCATATCATCTGTTTCACGTAGGAAGCCATCTCTATTAGCGCCAGCGATCTTCCGGAATATTCCAGCACCATCGCCTCGTGTATCATAGTAAGCTCAAGGTGAGTTTCCTGATTATCTACAGGGATGCGTGACGTCTCGGCGATCATAACAAAAAATAAAGTAATGGCGGCGGCAATAGAAGAAGCTGATACTGGGTGAATACCGCTGAACACCGCTACATTCGTCGAACCGAACTGTAAACCTATGGCAAAAACCGCTAGGCACATCGTAGGTTCGACAAGACTCGATATGAACATCTCCCTTGAAGAGCCCATCCCGCCGAAAGCGCTCCCGGCATCCAGCGCCGCCAACGCCATAAAGAAACGGCCTAAAGCAAGGATAAAGATCAGCGCGATAAAGTCTCCCATATACTGCGCCGGGCCGGGTGCCATGAAACACGGTACAAGAAGAGACGCCACGAGGGCCGAAGAGACGACAATAAAAGGAGCAACCCTGAAGATCCACGACGCGGTCTTCGAAACAACTTCATCCTTAGAGAATAGTTTAGCCATATTGTAATACGGCTGGAGAACGCTTTGTCCTTTCCGCATCCTGAGATTATTTTTTATCTTAGTGATCAGGCCGCTAAAAAAAGGCGCGAGCGCCATGAACAGAAATAATTGCAATATGATCAGAACTATCTTCATCATTTTAGAACTTCCCCATAAATATGATCAGTAAGAGCATCGCGACAAAAATATACGCCAGATACAAATGAATACTGCCCGGCTGTATCCTCCGCATGAACTTCGCTGATTTAAAGAATATCGCGACAACCGGCGTATAGACATATTCTTTAAAAACCTTCGTCGTGTGCGCCTCGTACGCGAACGACTTAACATGATAAAATGACTCCCTTATCTTTTGCGTCTTGTGGTACGGCAACAGGAAAAAGCTGAACGCGATGCTGAAAGGTTTTGAAAAAGCGGTTGAAGTATATTCGTTCCGGGAATCAAGCTTGTAATAACCGCAGTCCCATGTTTTATAAACGCTCACTTTTCGCCTGTCGAGCCAAACATAGGCCCCAAAGGCTAAGAACACGAACACGGCTAGCGCGAACATAAATATCGGCGTAGAAAAATAAATATCTTTTCCGGATCGCGGACTTAAAATAAAATTATTCAAAGAAAATTCCATACCGTTAATATCGATCGCCGCCGCGAAGCAGGCGACTTTTTTCAATAGTCTTATAATCGGCACCGCGGCCAACCCAAAAACAATAGTTAGCCCGGCTAAAAAAAACATTCCCGCCTTCATGGAAAAAGATACTTCTTTGGCATTCTCGGCATAACGGCTCCGGGGAATAGCCAAAAACGCAGCGCCAAAAGCCTTAACAAAACAAGCGGCCGCCAACGCGCTGGCTAAAACCAAAATTGCCGCGCACATACTTAAAAAAAACTTACTGTTCCCCGCCGTATTAAGCGCCCCCAGAAAGAACGCCTGCAAAGTCAGCCATTCGCTAACAAAACCGTTCAATGGCGGCAACGCCGAGATAGCCGCAACCCCTAACAAAAAGCACACGGCGGTCTGCGGCATTTTTTTGATAAGGCCGCCTAATTTTTCGATATCGCGCGTCCCCGTGGCCTTATATATACTGCCGGCGCACAAAAATAGAAGCCCTTTAAATATCGCGTGATTGATCAGGTGGTACAACCCCGCTATCAAAGCCAAAATAGCTAAATACGGCAGCGCCTTGGCCAAAAAGAACATCGACAATCCGATCCCTAATAAAATTATCCCGATATTCTCGATACTGGAATAGGCGAGCAGTTTTTTTATGTCATTTTCCATAAGCGCGTAGATCACACCGACTAAACAAGTAATTACAGCCAGGATAACGATCGAGAGCCCCCACCAGGAAGAGTTCACTCCGAGAATGAATATCACAAAGCGGATCATCCCGTAAATAGCCGTTTTTATCATAACGCCCGACATGATACTTGAGATATGGCTCGGCGACTGCGGATGGGCATATGGAAGCCATATGTGTAAAGGGACGATCCCGGCCTTGGTGCCGAATCCTATCAAAAGAAATAAAAAAACCATGTTTTTAACATCCGGAGGCATTGCCTGACAAGCGCTCTTTACCGCGAAAAAATCGAAGGAACCGGTGTATTTATACATTATCAAGAACGCCGCCACCAGAAAGGCGGTGCCTGCGTGCGTCATTATGACATATATCATACCCGCCTGTATGGACCGTTCATATTTTGTGTCGAACACGACCAGAAAATATGAGACGAGCGACATGATCTCCCATGCGGCGAGAAATATAAAAATATTGTTTACGGTAACCACCAAGGTCATGGACACTATAAACACAAGAAGCAATAACCACGCAAGAGTTATCTTA
>JAQUNB010000121.1 GCA_028717825.1 Candidatus Omnitrophota bacterium | reverse complement strand
GGCGACTTTAAATGGACGTCCCTTGCACAGGTTTCCGTATTTAAGGTGATCGCTCCTATAGCTATAGGGTATTTTTTTGTCTCGCTGGTTATGGCTATAATTACTTACGCGGCTGTATTTTTGACGATAAAGCTTCTCAAGAAAAGGAAAAGGCGATAGAGGCTGTCCCATAAATACCCATATTGCATTGCGAGGAGCGTTCTATAGATAAAGCGTTTTATAATATCAAATGACAAAATGAGAAACCCTAAACACAAAACACTAAACTCTAAGCAAACCTAAAACCCAAATTTTTCAAATTCAAAACTGCGAGTTTGAGTTTTGTGTTTAAAATTTTGAATTTATTTAGGGTTTAGAATTTAGATTTAGGGTTTTGGTATTTCTGTTTAATTATTTATATTTAATGATTTATTTGGGTTTTGAGGTTTGAATTTTGACATTTTTCAAAAGCGAAATTGCTTCGCAAAAAACGCTCATAATGACACAGTTTTGCCATTTATAAGATAGGTTCTAATGAAAATCTGGAGAGAAATTGCATGATAGGCTCAGAAAAAGAAACACAGGACATAAAAGGACTCACCGAGAAAGAAGCGCTCGAGAGACTGGCGCGTGACGGGTATAACGAACTTCCTTCTCAAAAAAAACAGAATATTTTTGTGATATTCTTCAACGTCGTGAAAGAGCCGATGCTGCTTCTTTTGATAGGGTGCGGTCTTATCTACTTATTTTTGGGCGAACCAAAAGACGCGCTCATACTCTTATCTTTTGTGTTTGTGGTCGTGGGCATCACGTTTTATCAAAAAAGGAAAACGGAGAGAACGCTTGAGGCCCTGCGCGACCTCTCGAGCCCCAGAGCGCTGGTTATCCGCGACGGCCGAGAGAAAAGGATCGCCGGGCGCGAGGTCGTTAAAGATGACATAATTATTTTGCGCGAAGGTGACCGTGTTCCGGTAGATGCGGTAGTTATATCTTGTTCCAACTTGTCGGTAGATGAATCCCTATTAACGGGGGAATCCGCGCCCGTGCGTAAATCCGAATGGGATGGAAAAGAAAAGGCAACTCAACCGGGGGGCGACGATCTTGCGTTCGTTTATTCGGGAACGCTTGTAGTCCAGGGAAGAGGGATAGTAAAAGCGATATCTGTTGGTATTCATACTGAAATGGGCAAGATCGGTAAGGTTTTGCGGGAGATACGAGAAGAAGATACTCTTTTACAAAAAGAGACAAATAAGATAGTCCGTAAATTTTCCATCGCGGGGATAATACTTTGTTTACTAGTAATGGTGGTTTATGGGTTGACCAGAGGTAGCTGGTTGAATGGGATACTTTCCGGGTTAACGCTGAGCATGGCGATGCTGCCGGAAGAGTTCCCCGTCGTATTGCTTATATTTCTTACCTTAGGGGCTTGGAGAATATCTAAAAGTCACGTTTTGACCCGTCGCGCCCCCGTCATAGAGACGCTCGGTGCGGCGACGGTATTATGTTCGGATAAAACGGGTACGCTTACCCTTAACTCCATGCACCTTACGAGTCTTTGCACAAGGGGAAATTATTATGACATTGAGAAAGAAAAGACAAAGTCTTTGCCTGAGGCGGTGCACGACCTTATCGAATACGGTATTTTAGCCAGTCAGAAAGACCCGTTCGATCCCATCGAAAAGGAAATTATTCGTGTCGGTGAATTTTACTTATCCGGTTCAGAACATATTCATAACAACTGGAAGCTGGTTAAGGAATATCCGTTGTCAAAAGCGCTGCTTGCGTTGTCGCATGTGTGGGAATCTCCCGATAAACAAAATTTTGTGATCGCCGCCAAAGGCTCCCCGGAGGCGATAGCGGACCTTTGCCACCTTGACGATGCTTCTCAGACGGAGATCACAAAATGTATAGAAGAAATGGCCGAGAGGGGGCTTCGTATATTGGGGGTAGCAAAAGCGTCTTTCAGGAAAACAGATCTTCCCGATGCACAGCATGATTTTACTTTTAAATTTGTGGGACTGCTAGGGTTTATTGACCCTTTGCGGCCAACCGTCCCGCAGGCGGTCAAGGAGGCGCACGGCGCGGGGATGAGGGTTATCATGATAACGGGGGATTATCCAGTAACGGCGAAACATATTGCGAAGAAAATAGGTCTTAAAAATCCGGAAGAGTGTATAACGGGTGCCGAGCTTGGGAAAATGGACCAGCTGGAGCTTCGTGAAAAAATAAAAACGATCAATATATTTGCGCGTGTTATCCCCGAACAAAAGCTGTTGATCGTGAACGCCCTAAAAGCGAACGGGGAAATAGTGGCGATGACAGGGGACGGCGTTAACGATGCCCCGGCTTTAAAGTCGGCGAATATCGGTATCGCGATGGGCGAGCGCGGGACCGACGTTGCCCGAGAAGCTTCGGCGCTTGTCCTGCTCAATGACGATTTTTCGTCCATCGTGCATGCCGTCAAACTCGGCAGAAGGATCTTCGATAATTTGAAGAAAGCGGTAGCGTATATATTCGCCATTCATGTGCCGATCGCGGGTATGTCGTTTTTACCGATACTATTTCAGATGCCGATCGTACTTTTGCCCGCGCACATAGCCTTTTTAGAGCTTATTATTGATCCGGCGTGCTCGACGGTGTTCGAGGCGTGCCCGGAGGAAAATAATATAATGAAAAGGCCTCCGAGGGACTTACGTGAATCGCTGTTCGACAAAAAAACGTTCATTTATAGCCT
The DNA here is from genome assembly GCA_028717825.1 of Candidatus Omnitrophota bacterium. Lineage (GTDB taxonomy): Bacteria > Omnitrophota > Gorgyraeia > Tantalellales > Tantalellaceae > JAQUNB01. The sequence continues at coordinate 2,087 of JAQUNB010000121.1, read as the reverse complement.
ATTGCAGGGGTTAAGTATACTTACGGTAGTATTTATGGTGTTTGTTGCGGCGTTGTATTTGGGAAAAGGCGAACTGGAGGCGCGGACACTGGCTTTCGCTACTTTGGTGTTCGCGAATATAATAGTTATCATGACAAACCTATCGTGGTCCAAGAATTTATTCGAGATCGCCAGATCAAAAAATAAAGCGTTATTAAGCGTGTCCTTGGGCGCCGTGGCGGCGCTCGGTTTGGTTATTTATTATCCGCCGCTACGCAGTCTTTTTCATTTTGCGAAACTATCCATAAATGATATTGCTATTACTTTTGTGGGTGGCATCGCGAGCTTAGCGTGGTTTGAAGCGCTAAAGGCGGTCAATAGACGGATGCCTTCAGGGCGGTTCTTTGGTCCCGGTAAAAATTGAAACGGAATATCGGGAAAAATTTACAAGAAGTTATTTCATAACTACCCCATTGCGAGGAGCGTTCTATGCGACGAAGCCCTTCGACGGGCGTAGGGATTCGTCCTGAGTAAGACGGTAGGGAACGGTTTGAAACCGTTCCCTACACAAAAACGCTCATAATGACACAGTTTTGCCGTTTATGAGATGACTTATAATGCAAAAATTAAAAGGAGAAGAGAAAGATGACGAATAAAATGAATAATGTAGGTAATGTAGCGCAAGGAGCCGGCCAGACCGACCAGAGTTTTTATGGTCTTGGCATAGCGCCGAAGATACTTGATATTCTTGAACACATTAAGTTCAAGGTGCCGACACCGATCCAGATTAAAGCGATCCCGCTCGGTATCCAAGGAAAAGATGTCATAGGTGTCGCGCAGACCGGAACAGGGAAAACCCATTCATTTGCCATCCCGATGGTCCAGCTTCTTGCTCAGAAAAAAGGTAAAGGGTTGGTGCTCGCGCCCACGCGTGAATTGGCACTGCAGATAGATGCAGCGTTCAAGGGGATCGCCCAGCCTTTCGGGATCAAAACGGCATGTCTTATAGGGGGGGCTTCGAGTTATGAACAGGTGCAGGCCCTGCGAAGAGGTCCTCGTGTTGTGATCGCGACACCCGGCAGGCTTCTTGATCATGTGAGCCAAAAGAATTTATCGCTCAACGATGTGTTGATGCTGGTTCTTGATGAAGCGGACCGCATGCTCGATATGGGGTTCGCCCCGCAGGTCGAAAAGATCCTGCGTTTTGTGCCGAAGGAAAGGCAAACAATGCTTTTTTCCGCCACCATACCTAAAGAGATCATGGGGATAGCCGCTCGCTACATGAAGCTTCCCGTATCCGTGGAGATCGCGCCTTCCGGGACAGCTGCCGAACGCGTTACGCAGGAACTATACATAGTTAAAAAAGAGGCGAAAGAACAACTCCTCGGCAAAATACTCGCGGAATACCGTGGATCGGTACTTTTGTTCTCACGCACCAGACACAATGCGAGAAAGATCACTAGAACCATTAGAAATATGAGATACAGCGCGGCCGAGATACATTCCGACCGGACGCTTGGCCAGCGGCGCGAAGCGCTGGAAGGCTTTAAATCCGGAAAATATAAAGTGCTTGTCGCGACCGATATTGCCTCTAGGGGTATTGATGTAACGGGCATAGAGCTTGTCATTAATTATGATCTTCCCGATGATACGCAAAATTATGTACACAGGATCGGTCGTACGGGCCGGGCCGGACACAAAGGACACGCGATCTCTTTCGCCATGCCCGATCAAAGTAGGGATGTGCGCGATATCGAAAAGCTGATCAGAAAGACATTGCCTATCGCGACACATCCGGGTCTCTCTCAAGAAAAGTTCGCGCATACTCCGCCCGCCGCGCCGCTTTTCGCCAGCGGCCAGTTCAGGAACAAATACAAAAAAAGCCGCAACAGGTTTCGTAGGTTTTAAGGATTAAAGGAAGAGCAACGGGGCATAGCGAGAGCGCATGGGGGCGAAAAGCGTCGTGTCAACGGAGACGACACGGTTTAAGAACTGTATATCGTATTTCGTATATCGTATATCGTGCCGATGGGGACGGCGCGATTTACGGGGGACGAAGGACGACGGCGATATGTTTGTATGTAGTACTGGGAACGACACATCTCACG
>JAQUNB010000120.1 GCA_028717825.1 Candidatus Omnitrophota bacterium | reverse complement strand
CTCATGATGCGCATCTATTGTCTCCGAAAACGATAGAATCCATCGCGAATTTGAAAGAGGAAGTGTTAAAAGCCAAGACTATCAGTCTTGATCTAGAAGAGACATTGATCGCGTTAAGTATCTGTGCTACGACGAACCCAAAGGCTAAATTAGGGATGGAAAAACTAAAAGAATTGAAGGGCTGTGAGGTACACCTTACGCATATGCCTACTCCGGGGGATGAGGCGGGACTGAGAAAATTAGGCGTAAATTTGACTAGCGAGCCTAGATTCTCGAGTAAAAGCCTATTCATAGGATAAGCAAGAGGCATAGCTTTGAATCTTACATATGTGATGGGGTTTGTCTCTTTTGAGCGCCCAAAAAATCAAAGATTTTTCGGATGATCCTTCCACCAAAAAAAGATTTTCGCCATTGAATTTTTGTACCCTACATAATATAATAAGGTTCCTAATCTTTTAAACACTATTAATCCGGCAGGAGACGCGGAAAGGAAGCTCGCTGTATGAATAACAGGGATGTAATGCTTAATAAGGCAAAAGAGCACTTTGGCAAGTTAGTTGAAGAGCAGCTTAGCCGTATTGAACGTATGAAAGAAGATAAAGAATGGGTCGATTACAAGTCGTTAAAAAAGATCATTATAGGCGTTTGTTGGGGCGACGGTATCGGGAAAATAATTTCAAAACATTCGGAGCGTGTACTTAAATTCATGCTACGAGAAGAATTTGCGCAAGGTAAGATCGAATTCCGTACAATTGAAGGGCTAACGATCGAGAACCGAGCCAAACACAAAAAGGCTATCCCCGAAGATGTTCTCAAAGAAGTAAAAGCATGTCATGTTATTCTTAAGGGTCCTACGACGACCCCGCAGGAAGGTGATAAGTGGCCCAACATTGAGAGTGCGAATGTCGCGATGCGGAGGGAGCTGGATCTTTTTGCGAATGTCCGTCCGGTGAAAATATCAAAAGAGGGAATAGACTGGTGTTTTTTTCGTGAGAATACAGAAGGCGCGTATCTTCTTGGGTCTCGGGGCATAGACGTGAACGAAGACCTGAGCGTTGATTTTAAAGTTATTACCGAACAAGGCGCGGAGCGAATAATACGGATGGCGTTTGATTTCGCGAAAAATAACGGTAAGAAAAGAGTAACCGTTGTTACAAAATCTAATGTGATCAAAACAACAGATGGCAGATTTTCAAGGGTTGCCAAGAGGATCGCCGCTGAGTATAAGTCGTGTGGAATAGAATGTGATGAATGGTATATAGATATAATGACCGCCAAGCTTCTTGACCCTGCACGAAGACGAGATTTTGAGGTTTTTGTTCTTCCAAACCTTTATGGAGATATTATTACAGACGAAGCGGCACAGATCCAAGGAGGTGTCGGCACGGCAGGTAGTGCGAATATCGGCAGAAAATGGGCTATGTTTGAGGCGATACATGGTAGTGCCCCCCGGATGGTGACAGAAGGGCGGGATATTTACGCTGATCCTTCGTCAATGATACGCGCGAGCGCTATGCTTTTGAGGCATATTGGGTTTATCGAAAGGGCGGAACAATTGGATATGGCACTTGAGATATGCAGTCAATTTGAGAAACGGATCGTTATTACCGGCAGAGACAATGGCGCAACAGGTGAAGAATTCACAACGTATCTTTTGGAATGTGTCCAAGATCCGGTTCTTGTAAAAAAATGGAAAAAATTCGCCGGAATTTAGAATTTGACTAAAAGGATAATGGGGAATGAGATGAAACAAAAGAACGATCGAGAAGGAATACTGATAATCGATTTTGGTTCTCAGTATGTACAGCTGATCGCTAGGCGTATTAGAGAAAATAATGTACATTCAATAGTGGAATCCCCTCAGGTGACGATAGATAGGATCAAGAAGATCAATCCGAGCGGTATTATTTTTTCAGGTGGTCCTTCAAGTGTGTATGACGCAGGCGCACCGACTTTTGATGAACGTGTCTTTGAATTGGGTGTGCCGATCCTCGGTATCTGCTATGGAATGCAACTAGTGGGAAAATTGTTGGGTGGACGGATCAAAAAAAGCGGCAAGCGAGAATACGGACAAACGCAGGTTCGCTATAAGAAAAATAATCCCTTATTCCGTGGGATGCCCGCCTCTGGTGTGGTTTGGATGAGCCATTGTGATAAAGTGGGAGAGCTTCCGGCTGGCTTTGTTTCTATAGCGTCTTCGGAGAATACCGCGTTCGCGGCTTTTTGTAACACAAAACTGAATGTCTACGGGGTCCAATTCCATCCGGAAGTAGTGCATACCGTGAACGGTGATAAGATCCTTAAAGATTTTCTTTTTGGCATATGCAAATGTAAAAGAACATGGACGATGAAATCGTTCATCGAACGAAAGATCGAAGAAGTGCGGTGCCAAGTCGGGGACGGTGAAGTTATTCTTGGTTTATCCGGAGGAGTAGATTCGACAGTTAGCGCTGTGCTTTTGCATAAGGCTCTGGGTAAAAGGCTCCATTGTATTTTTGTTGATAATGGGTTATTACGTAAGAACGAAGTCGAGCGTGTAAAAGAACTTTTTGAGAAGAATATCAAACTGGATCTCAGGATTGTAGACGCAAGAGAAAAGTTTCTGTTGGAACTTAAAGATGTTACGGATCCCGAGAAAAAAAGAAAGATAATAGGACATACGTTCATCCGTGTTTTTGAAGAGAGCGCCAAAAGGATAAAAAATGTAAAATATCTGGCGCAAGGAACATTATATCCGGATATTATCGAATCTCAATCGTTTTTCGGCGGACCAAGTAAAACCATAAAGTCACACCATAACGTGGGCGGACTTCCTAAAGAAATGAATTTAAAGCTCGTTGAACCGTTGCGGGAGCTTTTTAAGGATGAAGTACGGGAAGTTGGGAAAGAGCTGGGGCTTGCGGAAGAGATCACAGCCCGGCAGCCTTTTCCCGGACCCGGCCTTGCGGTAAGAATAATAGGAGATGTTACCGAAGAAAGGCTACAGATCCTGCGTGAAGCGGACTGGGTGATCATGGATGTCGCGAAAAAAAGAGGCATATATAGAAAAACATGGCAGATCTTTGGTGTGTTCCTTCCTGTTAAAAGTGTAGGAGTAATGGGGGATGATCGCACGTATGAGAACGTTATTGCGATCCGTGCGGTTACAAGCGTCGATGGCATGACCGCGGACTGGGCAAAAATACCCTACGATGTTTTAGGAGAGATGTCGAACCGTATTATAAACCAAGTCCAAGGGGTAAACAGAGTGGTTTTTGATATTAGTTCTAAACCGCCCAGTACGATTGAGTGGGAATGATCGGGTGTCCTGTGTTATGTACTGTGTTTAATGAATGAGATGTGAAGATTTTTAACACATAATTAATCTTACGGAAAATAAACAACATGAAGCAAGCAAGAGTAGAAGTTAGGGATAAAAAGGGAATTTATGATGCCGTCGCCGAAGGGCTGAAACGCGATATCAGGGATTTAGGCATAACGGCAAATGTTAAGGTAGAATATATACAGGTTTATACGGTCAACGGAAATTTCTCCATTAAGGACTTGAAACGTTTTTCAGAAGAACTTCTTACCGATAAGATCTCACAGGAATGCGATTACAATAGTGGTTTTCCCGTCAGTACGTCAGAGAATATTTATACAAGAGAAATAGCGTATAACCCCGGAGTTATGGACCCCGTGGAGGAAAGTGCCTTGAAGGCCGCCAGGGATATGGGTATAAAAGGATTTGCGTCTATAAGAACATCCAAAAAATATGTTTTTAACGGTTGTTTGACACAGACCGAGGTGGAGACGATCACCGAAAGACTTTTGTATAATAAAACGGTTCAACGTGTTGTTACGCACCAAGAGGATAAAAAAAGTATTAAGCCATATCATTTTAAATATGTCGAAGTCGCTTTGATTCAGGCCGGAGACGAAGAATTAAAAAAGATAAGCTACCAGAGACAGCTTTATTTGAGCTTAGCGGAGATGAAAACAATAAAAGACTATTTTAAAAAACTTGGAAGGGATCCTTCTGACTGTGAATTGGAAACACTGGCCCAGACATGGAGTGAGCACTGTAAGCATAAGACGATGATGGGGGCGGTCGAGTTTAATGGCAAGGTCATCAAAAACCTATTGAAAGAAACAGTTGTGAAGGCGACAAACGAAATAAACAAACCGTGGTGTGTATCGGTATTCAAAGATAACGCGGGTATCATAGAATTTGATCCCAAATTTAATGTTTGTTTTAAGGTGGAGACGCACAACCATCCCTCTGCGCTTGAGCCGTATGGTGGCGCAGAGACTGGGATAGGCGGGGTAATACGCGATCCCATGGGAACCGGCAGAGGATCAAAACCGATAATGAATACGGATGTATTCTGCTTCGGGCTACCGGACATGCCGGCCTCGGAAGTGCCGAAAGGGGCGCTTCATCCTAAACGCGTAATGAAAGGCGTAGTTAGCGGGGTCCGGGATTACGGCAATAAGATGGGCATTCCGACGGTAAACGGTTCTGTTTGCTTTGATGAGAGGTATACCGGGAACCCCCTTGTTTTTTGCGGTAACGTGGGGATCATGCCAAAAAAATATTCTACAAAAAAAGTCTCACCGGGTGATCTTATCGTGGCTGTAGGCGGACGGACCGGGCGCGATGGGGTTCATGGCGCAACATTCTCCTCGAGCGAACTTACCCACGAATCGGAGACCATTTCCGGAACCGCGGTACAGATAGGCAACCCTATTACAGAGAAGAAAATACTTGATACGCTCTTGAAAGCGCGCGATCTTGATCTCTATGAAGCTATAACGGATTGTGGGGCCGGTGGGTTTTCAAGCGC
>JAQUNB010000119.1 GCA_028717825.1 Candidatus Omnitrophota bacterium | reverse complement strand
ATCCTTGTTAAACTGGGCTATATCAACGAGCGGGATATTGTTCAGGCTCTTACCTCGCAGTATGGCTTTCCGTATCTTCCGCTTGAGAATTATGAACTAAAAAAAGACATGGCCAACATTATTCCCGAAAATGTAGCTCGCCAATATAGTATGGTTCCTGTTGACGTGATCGGGAATATCCTTACCCTTGCCATGTCGAATCCGCTCAATGAAAAAGCGATCGAAGACATAGAGCTCATGACAAAAAAGAAAGTGCGTGTGTTTATCAGCACGGTTACTTCGGTCCGTGACGCTTTGAATAAACTCTATAAATCAAATTCTTAAGTTAAGGGAAATCCATGACCTTTTTACTTACAAAGAAGATTTGCGATCTTCTTATAACAAGAAAACTTATTACCGAAGAAAATCTGAACAAGGCGCGTGAGACGTGCAAGGATCGGGGTGGTAGCCTAAGCGATATCCTTGTAAAAATGGGCGCGGTCTCCAAAGAGGACCTTATAACGGTCTTAAGCGAGGAACTAGGGTTCGCGCCGATAAATCTTTCGCGGTATAAGATCGATGATGAACTCCTGAAAACGATCCCCAAAAAGATATCTTTTTCCTATCAGATGCTGCCCGTCTCAAGGATAGAAAAACAATTGACCGTTGCGATGGTGGATCCGTTGAATATTTTCGCGCTTGATGATCTAAAGATCGCCACGAACTTAGATATTGTCCCAGTTATTGCCGACGAGGACGACATGAAGGATGCTCTGCGCCGTTATTATGAAAAATCAGCGGATGAAGAGATCAGCGAGATCGTTGGTAGTATAGAAAGTGGAGAAATGAAGACCGTGGCCGAAGCCGAGGATATTTTGTCTTCCAATGAACTACTGCGTATTACCGAAGAGGCACCGGTCGTAAAATTGGTCAATACTATTATGAACAGGGCGGTCAAAGAACACGCTAGTGACGTTATGATAGAGCCGATGGAAAATAATACAAGGGTGCGTTTCCGCATAGATGGGTTCCTTGTCGTCAAATATGAACCTCCAAAAAAATTTCATCAGGCTATAGTCTCGCGTATTAAAGTTATGTCGGAACTTGATATCGCCGAGAGACGCCTCCCGCAGGACGGGCGTTTCAGAATGAGGGTAGAGGACAGAAAAGTGGATTTCAGGATCTCTACCGTCCCGTCCAGCTATGGGGAAAAAGTCGCCTTGAGAATATTAGATAAAGAACAGGCCAAGATAGATATCAAAGGTCTGGGGTTTAAACAAAGGGACATCGAAAAGATGTGTAAGGCGAGCGAGCAACCCCACGGGATGATACTTGTTTGCGGACCGACCGGATGCGGGAAGACAACTACTCTGTACTCGGTCCTTAAGTATGTTGATGAGCCGGGTATAAACATTGTAACCGTTGAGGATCCTGTGGAGTATGAACTTTTGGGTATCAATCAAGTGGCCATTAACCATGAGGTCGGACTAACTTTCTCGAGCTGTTTGCGTTCTATCCTGAGGCAGGACCCGGATGTAATAATGGTGGGAGAAATACGGGATTACGAAACCTTGGACATCGCGATTAAATCCGCTTTGACGGGTCACCTTGTGCTAAGTACTTTACATACAAATTCGGCGAGCGGTTCGATCGTTCGAATGATAAACATGGGGGTCGAACCGTTCCTTATATCGGCATCAGTTGAGCTCATAGCCGCGCAAAGGCTGCTCCGAAAATTATGTAATGAATGTAAAGAGCCGTATGTCCCGTCGAAAGAAGTTGCCGAGAAATATAAAATTTTTGACAAGAACGGGGATATTCCGAAGATATACAGGCCAAAAGGATGCCCCAGATGCATGAATTCCGGATATAAAGGGCGTGTGGGGATCATAGAATGTATGCAGCTCACCTCCGCGATAAAAGATCTAATATTTAAACGCGCCCAAGAATTTGAGATCGAAAGGGCGGCACGGAAAGAGGGGATGACGACGCTGAGAGAGAACGGGATCGAGAATGTCATAGAAGGAATAACGAGTCTGGAAGATGTTTTAAGAATAACCGCCGAAGATAGAAAACTGGAGCAGGGATGAGCGAAAGATCTTTAAATGACAGGATATACGATGCCATAAGGAAAAGCGGCCTTATGAATAAAACGTCTCTGGACGCTGTGGAAAAATATTCCCAGAAAAAAGGGGAAAAAAGTCTCATAAGATTTTTGGAACATAACGATATTATCCCAGATGCCGCTTTGTTGAATGTTTTAAGCGAGGAGCTGGAGATACCGCCTTTGAGCCTCGCGCGTTTTAATCCCCAGCCCGACATAATAAGTCTCATTCCTAAAAAACTTATACTGCACCATCTAGTCATACCCATCTCAAGAATAGGGGATATCCTGACACTTGCCGTATCCGACCCGACTGATATATTTTTGCTTGATGATATTAAAACCGTTACCGGCTGCGAAATAGGGCTTATTTTGGCGAGTTCTAAAGATATAGAAAATGCTATTCGGCGTATTTTTAAATCAGAAGAGGAAGATATCGCGTCTATAATCGAAAAGGAAGAAGAAAAACAGAGAGCCGGAGACATTGAAGTTGTATCCAGACACGGCGATCTGGACGTTGTTGAAATAACGAAGGAAAGTAAGGCTGCGCCGATCGTAAAAATGGTGGAAGTGATCATCGGCGAGGCCATAAAAAAGAGGGCCAGCGATATCCACCTGGAACCGCAGGAAAAGGCCTTAAAGATTCGTTATCGTATCGACGGCGAACTGCATGAAGCTTTCGATCTTCCTAAACGGAACATGAACGCGATCATCGCGCGCATAAAAATAATGTCGAAATTGGATATTACCGAGACCCGGGTACCTCAGGACGGAAGGTTCAGAATAAAAATGGGCAAGAAAGAGATCGATTTTCGTGTTTCTGTCTTGCCGGCTATCTTCGGGAATAAGATCGTTCTTAGGGCGCTGGATAAAAGCAATCTTTCTGTCGGACTTGAATCGCTTGGTTTTTTGCCGGAATCAATGTCGGATTTCAAAACGGCACTGGCAAGACCGTTTGGTATAATCCTTGTTACCGGGCCGACGGGAAGCGGCAAGTCGACCACGCTTTACTCTGTACTCAATGAGATGAACTCACCCGACAGAAATATTGTAACGGTCGAGGATCCTGTAGAATATCAGGTCGCCGGTATAACTCAAATAGCTATCCAGTCCGAGATAGGACTGGATTTTCCGAACGGATTGAGGGCAATATTGCGGCAAAGCCCGGACGTGATAATGGTCGGAGAGATACGTGATTTTGACACAGCGGATATAGCGATAAAGGCTTCACTTACCGGACAGATGGTATTGAGCACGCTGCATACTAACGACGCAGTGGGAGCGATCACACGTTTGATCAATATGGGGATCGAACCGTTCCTTGTCGCTTCCAGTCTTGTATTGACCAGCGCACAGAGGCTGTTAAGGACCATATGTCCTTTATGTAAAGAGGAAACGGAGATCCCGAAAAAGCTGATAGAGGAGATCGGACAGACATTGCCGGAGATCTACAAGGTCGAAAAATTTTTTAAAGGTAGAGGATGCGATAAATGCAACAAGACGGGATATAAGGGCCGTACGGCGACATTGGAAACGGTCCTTATCGACGATAAGATACGGGATATGGTCAATAGGAAGGTGTCGGAGGCCGAGATAAAGGAGTATTTGAGGCAAAGAGGTGTCAGGACCTTAAGGGAGAATTCTCTTATAAAATTTATCAAAGGTGAAACGACCCTCGAAGAAGTTTACAGGGTCACGTAACATAAAAAGAAAAAGAGTGATAACTATGACAAAATTTTCATATGTCGCAAAGGACCGTTCAGGCAATACTGTAAAAGGGGAAATAGAATCTTCCGCGAAGAACAAAGCGATCGAGACCTTGCGTTCGAATGGAATGCTTGTTCTTAAACTCGATACGGCTAAAGCAGGATTTTCTTTTTCTTTTAAAATGGGTTCGAAGGGAAAAGTTCAGATGGAGGAGCTTGTTGTTTTCTCGAGACAAATGGCGACGCTTACGGGCTCGGGGATAACTATCGTTAACTCCCTTGACACATTAGCCGATCAGGTCGAAAAAGAGAATTTTAAGCAGATCTTGAAAGATATTAAGAATTCCGTGAACACAGGGACGAGTTTGTCGGAAGCTATGGAAAAATATGAGGCGACATTCTCTTCATACTTTGTGAATATGATCAAAGCGGGAGAATCGAGCGGTACGCTTGAAGAGGCGCTTGAGAGGGTAGCCGCCTATCTCGAAAAAACAAATGGTCTTCAAAAGAAAATAAAATCGGCGATGACGTACCCCGCTGTCGTGACGGGGATGGCACTTGTTATAACGCTGGTCATGATAATCAAAGTTATACCGGTTTTTCAGGAGATGTTTTCCGGCGTAGGGGCGGAACTCCCGGGGCCTACGCTGTTTTTGATAAACTTAAGTAATTTTATGCGAAAATATTTCTGGCTTGCCGCGATCCTTATAGCCGGCGCGATCTTTGGTATAAGATGGTATATGACTACCGCGAAAGGCCGGAGATTTTTCGACAAGATGCAATTGAATATGCCTGTGTTTGGCCCTCTGCTTAAAAAAGTCGCGATAAGTAAATTTACCCGTACATTGAGCACCCTGGTAAAAAGCGGTGTACCAATATTGGCGGCGCTGGATATAGTGTCAAAAACTTCCGGAAATGTTGTTGTGGAAGAAGCGGTAAAAAAAGTACAGGACAGCGTCCGTCAGGGGGAAACGATAGCTGGTCCTATGGAGAAAAGCGGTCTTTTCCCGCCGCTAGTGACAAGGATGGTGGCTGTCGGAGAGAAAA
>JAQUNB010000118.1 GCA_028717825.1 Candidatus Omnitrophota bacterium | reverse complement strand
CGGCAGTCTTTTTCTTACTTCCCTTTTTATATATTATTACCTGAGATGTCGGATTACTGATTTTACCAAAAAAGTTCATTATGTCAAGTTTTATTTTAAAAAATTTTACAAATAAAAAAATGGGGCACCCCGGGCTCGCGGTGTTAGTCCAATAATAATTTATCGGATGGATGGGATTGTATAGCGAGACCGCTCGTCTCGCTAATAATTTAACATTCCTATAATTTGTCCGTCTTCGTCTATTTATCTCAAAAACTTAACTGACTACGACGGACAGCCTTCGCTTTTTTTTGCCACACAAGGCTGGCTTGCCCCGCCTACGCCTAATTGTTACAAACACTTATCTGGCTACGGCGGGCACTGCAGCCGTCTTGTCCGCCGTAGCTATATAAGCTCTAAATATGAAAGCGAAGGCGGAAGCCAGATATGCTTTTTTTATAGGTAGGCGAAGGCTGGAGCGAGCGATGGGTCTACTTCGCCCCACAACATGTAAACTACTGGTAGGGCTTCGTAGAACCATCCCTGCGAAACTCTACCAGTAGTTTCTAGATTGAAGAGCGAAGCAGGATGGGATTACCGGATCGTCGCCATATTTACCCCATCCTCGCTCAAATATTTGCGAGGAGGAAATTTACAAAATTGTTTTTGCTAAATTTACGACGAGTAAATATAAAAAGGGAATGCTGAAAAAGCATTCCCTTTTACAAATTTTCCCGATATAGTCACCAATGCGGTGAAAATTTGGAGCGAGCGATGGGATCTAACATCCGTTCCCGAATTTACCCCAGCGCTCGCTAATATGTTTATGAGGAGAAGTTTTGGTACTGGTTTTCCCTTGATTTGTCCGCCTTCGTCTATTTATCTAAAAAACTTATCTGACTACGGCGGACAGCCTTCGCCTTTTTTTGCCAAACGAGGCTGGCTTGCCAGCCGTAGCCAGATATGCTTTTTTTATAGGTAGGCGAAGGCTGGAGCGAGCGATGGGAATCGAACCCACGTAGGAAGCTTGGAAGGCTTCTGCACTACCACTGTGCTACGCTCGCTTAGTAAGCACATTACTTTTATGACCCAAGAGGAGCAAAAGCAAAAAATCTACAGAACTAAATCAATTTTTCAAAAAAACCTTCACCTAATATACATTTTTCTCGAACGATGTCAACATCAAATATCTCAGAAAGAAGTTCTCGATTGGAAAAAAAGTTTTTATTCCTTCTCAACATCAAGCTTTTGCTGTTTTTGAACCATTATCGCGTCTTGCGCCCTCAGCATAAGACTTGTCGCTTCTTGTGTATATTTGCTGGGTTCGCTTAAGACCTGTTTCGCCACAAGAATAGCCTCATCAAACTGTCTATTTTTGAAAAATAGCTGTGCTTGCTCTATAAGGTACTTTGCTCTTTTTGCGGGATCCTTTATCGTTTGTGATTTTTCAACAGCCTGCTGGCTGTTTGCAGCCCTGCACGGACCACAGCTCGTTAGCACAAAACTTGCAGCGATTATCCCTACTACAGCAAACATTGCAAATTTTCTCATATATCCTCCTATTGTATCGCACTTATTTCAACTACTTAATTTAAAACAGTTATATTCTTATTACTCGTCCATCCCTCTCAGGTCTTCATCGCCGCCTTCAACATATTCTCCTGCCCCTGTATCTTCAATGATATCTCCTCCGCTTGTCCTATATTCGCCCGACCCCATACTATCAACCTCAGTTATTGTCCCTTCACTTGTCTCATATTCGCCTTCCCCTAAATTTTCCGAGACGCCTCCCTGCTGATCACTTATGAAATCTTCATCCATAATACTTCCGCTACTATCATCGTCTAACGCAACGCATATCGTACTAAAAGACATACAAAAAATAACGATAAGAATAAAAAAAACCATTTTTTGCGTGTTCATACATCCTCCACTCTTTTAGGTCTTCACGTCGTAAGCGTGTAAAACCCATTTCTTTTTTGACCATTCTAATACAAAGATCTCCAGAGACCGCGTTTTCTCCCGCTCAACAGCACATGGTATTTTTAAATACCAGTTGCCGGGGGTGCTCTGTATTATCCATTGTTTCTTTTCCCATTTTTTTGTTTTACCCAGATCGAAAGAAATATTGTCCATGAGCTTCTGATACCCCCGGAAAGAAAGCGCCGTTTTAAAATCAGCAGAAGTCATGTTATCATAAATGAATTGATATTCACCTTTATCCGCGTGTCCATAATAATCGTTAACAAAATTCGACGACGAATAGAGGAGCACGACAGAAAGCCCCATAAACATAATAAAAATAGCTACCAGAGCTACGATAACCGCAATAAAGAATTTACGCATCTCTCTCTCCTGTAGTTATTGGATAAATAATACCTTATAAAAAAATATTTGCAAAATTACATAAGAAAAACCAACAAGATGCCATCGTTTTGCCGTACTTATAGGTGCGCGATAACGCTTATCTCTACATTAGCACCCTTTGGAAGACTCGATACCTGTATAACTTCCCTAGCCGGATACGGCTCTCGAAAATGTTTGGCATATTCATCGTTAAGCTCGCTAAAAAGAGATATGTCAGTTATATAAACGGTTACCTTCAGGATATTTTCAAGCGACGAGCCGGCTGTTTTAAGGATCTCATCCGTATTCTTAAGAACAATCCTTAAACTTTCGCAGATATCGCCTTTTAACAAAAGGCCCGATTCCGCACTTAGGGGTATTTGCCCTGAGACAAAAACAAGATCCCCAAAAACGACTGCTTGGGAATACGGTCCGACCGCTTTAGGGGCTTTTCCAGAAATGATAGCTTTTTTCTTTGATCTAGGCATAGCTCTCCGCAAATAATATGTAATTATCTTATCAGAACCATCACTAAAAAACAAATTATATAGGGAGGAATAACATGGTTTTCTCCGGATCCTGTCAAGAGACTTCTCGCGCATCCACATTCGCCCGTAGGTTCATTTATGCTCGCTCGAATTATCGGCTGCCACCTGTAGAAAGCCAGCAAGATATTTTACGCTATTAAGGGAGACGATCCTCATTACCTTACATCAGAGTTAAACACCTACATATAATTTGTACTTATGAACAATAGAGCAATAGAACATTATGCTCTATTGTTCTACCGTTCTACTCTCAAATAAAAACAAAAACCCCGGATTAATAACCCGGGGTTTTTATTTAACTGGTGGGGAGAGAAGGATTCGAACCTTCGAAGGCAGAGCCGACAGATTTACAGTCTGTTGCATTTAGCCACTTTGCTATCTCCCCATAAATTTTCTTTGCAAAAAATTTATTAAGCCCTCGGAGAGGGCGATCTATTTTTCAAATATTCAGTTGCTCCGCGCTTTTATGATCCAATTCTAAATTTCTACGAAGTTCTACCACTTGCCTACAAGTCGAAGAACGAAGCAGGGTGGAGCCGGCGGAGGGTCTACTTCGCCCTAAAATCGTAAATAACTGGTAGGGCTTCGTAGAACCTTCCGATCCAATTACTAATCCCTGCGAAGTTCTACCACTTGCCTACAAGTAGAAGAACGAAGCAGGATGGAGCCGGCGGAGGGATTTGAACCCCCGGCCAGAGGTTTACAAAACCCCTGCTCTACCACTGAGCTACGCCGGCTTTTAAAAGAACTGTTCTGTATTATACCTTAAAAACAGCCTTTGTCAAATATTTGGGTTTTATGTCTGGTAATCGGCATCCAAGAACAGCGGGGTCTGAACATCTCCGTCCAGCTATACATCACTTAATTAGTCACTAAATCCACCATCTCCATTTGCAGGCTCCAAACGCCTCATCAATGCACATCAGTACGGCTCATCGAATCTCATTTCCGCGAGTTTTACCAAAAGTGTTTTTTCGAGATAATCGAGATCAAAGGGCTTAATAATGTAATCCGTAGCCCCCATTCTTATTGTCTCTTGTGCCACTTTTTCATCTACGACCGCAGTAGCCATAATTATCCCGATCTTAGGGTTTATTTCCTTTATTCTCTTAATAGCCTCTACCCCGGTCATTCCCGGCATTCTAATATCAAGAAAAACAACTTTCGGATTTTCATTTTTTACTTTTTCTATTCCCTCCAAGACCGACGTCGCCGTTGACACATCGTATCCTTTCTTTGTTAGGAACTTTCTTAAAATTTCGCAGATCCTTGCCTCATCGTCGATCACAAGCAACTTTTCCACTTTTGCCCCCTTTATTTCAATATTTAATGAACAATAGTAATTACTTCTGCCCGTTCGAAACCCTTTTCTTTACTTCCTCTAATATCAACTCCAATTTTATGGGCTTCATAAGGACATCGTCTTCTCCATATCCTATTTTTTTTAACTCATCCATAAATTTCATGGCCCCCATGGAACCACTTAAAAATATCACAGGTGTTTTCATGTTCATTTTTCTCATTTCTTGCGCAATAGTAATTCCCGTTACTTTCGGCATTTTTATGTCCAAGATAATAAGATCCACCTCCGGGCGGATTTGAACCATCTTAAGCCCTTCTTCTCCTCCTATTGACGTTAATACTTCGTATCCACTTTTGACAAAATATTTTTTGAGTATTGTAATAATTCCGGACTCATCATCTATGATAAGTATCTTTTTCATTCATCGGCTCCTTTTTTGGAAATAGGCAGATCGATCATAACTCTGGTACCCTTGCCTTTTTCACTTTCAAATTTTATTGTGCCACCATACGCTTTAATTATACCGTGACAAACCGCAAGTCCCAGCCCCGTACCTTCTTCTTTAGTCGTAAAGAACGGGATAAATAGGTTATCCATGATCTCTTTGGGGATTCCGGTTCCCGTGTCACTTAGAATAATACGTAGCTGGTTGCCGCGCTTAGAGGTTGTCGCCGTAATGTTACCACCTTGCGGCATGGCTTCACTCGAGTTTTTCAATAGGTTCAGAAGATCGGA
>JAQUNB010000117.1 GCA_028717825.1 Candidatus Omnitrophota bacterium | reverse complement strand
ATGGGATATGCAACCGGAATGTTTGCGGTCGGGAAATTGGTTGACGGGTGATGTTTTTGAAGGACAGGAGAAAAGAAGCTGGATCGAGAGAATTACTTTGAAAAGAAGGACTCCGCATACTGACTTAAATGGATTCCGGCACAAAAAGGATATAGACGCTTCGGTGACCCATAATAAGATATCTTTTGAAGATATCTATGACATTCTGTATTTCAGTGTGGGAATTCCGTTGTCCTATGAGCAGATAATGAAGTTGTGTTTTGTGGGAGTATCATGCCCCGAAGAGGAAGAAAAATTATTAAGATTATTGTATTTTTTGGAGCAAGGAGCATCTAATAAAAGCGCAGCAGGCGAAATACGCAAGGTAATAGAGGCGATATCTTCCGTAAGCCAGGAGGAAAGACGCTATACGAAGGAAAAGCAAAAACCGTTCGTTTCCGAAGAAATTCAGTCTTTGATCAAAGAAGCGAGCGGACTATTAACCCAAAGAACAGATATGAACAGAATGGTCTTGATAAATAGCCCGCAAGTTGGCGAAGTTCTGCTCCAGAATATTAAAAAAGAATTGGAATCAGGGAAAGGTTCGAAAACGGACATTGAAGAACTAATACGGGAAAGTCTGAACCCCATCGCGTTCACGAATAAGATGATGGAATATTTGGAACATAACCCGCCGGAAAGTTCTATGTATGAGCCTATTCTCTTCAACATGATAAGTAAATATTCCGAAGAAACCCAAAAAGATTTTTTAAAGATAGTCATTATATATTTGAAAAATGAAATACCGGACGTTTCGCTTTTTACCCATGTTCATAAAGATGCCGAGTTAGTGCGCGATATCCACATCCTTACTTTAAGATGGCATTTATGGAACACGCAATCCATGCAAGAAATAGCTAACCATATGAAGCATAGGATAGGAGATATAAGGGCCAGAAAAGGACAATCGGCAAAAGTGGTTCTTGTAACTCTCGCTGATGGATATGGAGATCTCGGCAGCGGCTTACAAGGGGAATTGTCGAATGTTCCTAATTGCCGGGTTGTAATTACCGACGGCTATAAATATGATATATCGAAAGATCGCGGCGGCATGGTAAGCGGTTTTGACAAGGAAATGATGCAGAAAAGGGGTGTTAAAAAGTTCTTGATAGAAGATATCGGAAAAGAAGATCTTAGACAAAAACTAGGTATAGGCGAGGATGAAGAAGTTATAGTTGTGGGGTCTCAGTTTTTTGCCGACACGGGAGCCGAAAAAGCTTTATTGGAACAAACGAATGTTGATGAGATGGTTATTATTAATTCGCGCAACAACAGGACAAACAGGAAAATACAAGGGGATAATGATATTGTTCCGAACGCGTGGGTTTGGGATCATGCTCTTATCTATCCTGATCCGGCGGTTTGGTGTGTTACCGCAAAAACAGAAAACGAAGACGATACTTATCAGGTGGAGATCAATCTTCTTACGCGACGCGCGCCGGAGAGTGTTCCGTCCGGATGTAAAGGGGCTTTAAATTCTAAGGATTTCCGGTTAACCCAGAATGAGGACGGGGAAATATCCGGTCCGGATATTTTTAATTTCCTAACGACAATGTTAACGGGAAAAACGTCTTTTGAGATGCTCAAAAACTTGTATGATGAAACAGATCTAAAGCCCGAAGAAAAACAGAAGTTTTTGGATCTATTATATAAATTGGAACAAAGGACCGTCTATGACGATTTCAGAAAAGAACTTCAACGGGCGATAAAATATGTTGAGGCGTCTTTGTCTGAGGATCAGGGGCTTTCCCAAAAGAAAGAGCAACCGGACTTAACCGATCAGGATAATGAAATATCGGCGCTTGCAAGAGAAGCCGCGTCAATGCTGCTTAAGCGGCAAGATATGTCGTGGTTTATGTTTGCGTGTAATCCGTTACTGCTTGAAAAGTGTTATAGAGAAGGTAAAGGAGATATTCTCGATAATATAGCACACCAAGCCTTTGATGGGAAAAACCAGCAAGATGAAAGAGCAAGAAATGAATACGCAAAATTATTGCTGAAATTTTATCAGGAAAATCCGCCAACCCCGGATGATTACGCGCTTATCCTATTGAACGAAATACAAGAATTTGATAAAAAGGCACAAATAGCCGCCTTAAAAATATTTGTGACATATTTAAAAAATGAAATACCGGATGTTGGCCTGTTCAAAGAAATGGGGTATTCTTGTAATCTTTTTGATAGGTTGCAATGTTTTACCGTTAGATGGCATTTTTGGAATAACGAGTCCATGAGAGAATTCGGAGAGGATGTAAAAGGGACAATTAAATGTCTTAGGGATAGCGAAACGTCTGGGGAAGAAATTGTGATAGTTACCGTAGCTGATGGCTATGGGGATACAGCGCATGGGCTCAAGCAAGAATTAAGCGGTGTGACAAACATTCGTGTTATTGCCACAGATGGATTAGAACAAAGGCCCACTAATTTTCCCGGAAGCGGAACAGGAGATTATGACCCAAAAATCTTGGAACAGCGCGGTGTAAAAAGATTATTGATCGAGGATATAGCTAACGGAACATTCAGGGATAAACTTGGCATAGGAAAAGATCCAAAGGTTATAGTGGTTGCTTCGCATCTAAGAGGCGAAAGTAATCTTGAAAAAATGCTTTTAGAACAAGCAAATGCCGATGAGGTTATAATAATAAATACGAGAGATAGCGGCACAAACAGAAAAGTTAATGGTGACAAAAATATTATTCCCGATGCGAATGTATGGAACACTCGTGTAAAGTATCCCGATCCGAATGTTTGGGTTAGCGGGACGCAGGCGGTAGACGAGGAGAAGGCCAAAAGTGTTGGGAGCATAGACGAGTTAGCCAAGTTAGAGGATATATTCCGGCCGTGTTATATGGAAGTTTTATTGCTGTCGAGGAGAATTTCTGGGAAAAACGGCGGATATTATGGGGGCGCGTTAGGTGCTGTAGATAATTTAAAGCCGGGTGCGGATGGTTTTTATAAAGCTCCGGATGTTCTTAATTATCTGTTTAGTTCTTTAGGTAAAGGTATCCCGTTCAGAAAATTGGCTGTTATTTTTAGTAGAACATTTTTTATGTCCGAAGAAGCGGATCAGGTAGTTCAGGTGCTCGATACGTTGATACAAAAAGCACCTGATGAAAAAACAAGGAAAGATTTTGAGAATGCAAAGGGATATTTTTTGGCAAATAGACAGGAACAATCGGCTGGTTTGGCCGATCATAAGGATCAGGGTGATCCTGATAAATCTCAAACTATGTCGCCAAGCTATATTGAGGAAACATCAAGGCAATTGACCAATGTGGTTGACGAGGCGTCGGTTATGAATGCACCGTGTACCATAGGTATCGTGATAAAAAGAGAACCGGGTAAAAATATTGATGAAATATTGCAGCAACAGCTGGTAAATGAATTGGGGATAATGGCCCGGAAAATCACAAAGAAAATGAATAAAGATAGGGGTATAGTTGAGGGCGAGCTTGATAACAATATTAAATATGTTATTTTGCTTGATGACGGTACAGATGAAAGCCTCAAAGAATATAAAGCTTTATTAGAAGCGCAGGGGAATCCAAAAGAAAGGACTTTCGCGTGGGTGATGATGACTGACGCGAGACAAAAAACCAATGATCGTATGAAAGAACTTAACGGTGTAGCTAATCTTGTTGGGTTAAAGGGGGACTACCTCCCGGTTTCATGGCAGATGCTGGCTGGTTCCCTCTTCGCGAATTTAATAGATTCTAAGAAAGTGAATGAACAGGGAAGAATAGACGCTATTGTGGATCTGATAATAAGGTCGATCAGCGTTATGACAAAAGAGAATTACGACGATCTGAACAAGATCTTGGGAGAAAAACTAAAATCGGCGAACCTAAAGGACCTGCAGGAGCTATTCAACGGGACTAGCCTTGTGCTGTCACTCCCCAAAATGATACCTGTTATATACACGATCTCCGAATACCGGAAGGCGGATAAGTCGGTACAGTCGTCGCTGTAGTTCGTGACTTATGTTCCGGCCCGCGTTGTTCGGCCCACGGCCCACGTTGCGAGAGACGAAGGACGAGGGGCGGAGGTTACATAATGTTACATAAGGTTAATTGAGGTTAAATTAGGTTGCACTTATCGCGATGCGTAACCTCATGTAACCTTAATTAACCTGAATTAACTTCATGTAATGTAGACCGAGGGACGGCCGTGACTCCGTTGTTCGGGGTTCGGGATTCGTGTTACCCATCGGCGTCATTCCCGCGCCAAGGCGAGCATTAAAGAGGCGTTCAGCGGGAATCCAAATAACGTAGGGGCGCACCTAAGTGTGCGCCCGAGACAACTCTGGACAGAAACGGTTTTTCATAGTTTGCAAAAACAGCCATTTGATTGCATAGCGAAATAATAATGTAGGGGCGCGGCATGCCGCGCCCCTACTGTTTTGTTTTCCCCTATTTGAAGATAAATAAAAAAAATATTGACAAAAAAAGAAAAAGGCGTAGAATGGGTTTGTGCAAATATAATAGGAGGGGGAAATGAGAAATAACCCGAATAGAAGAATGGTGATAAAAATGATCTCGGCGATGGTTGCCGGGATTTTTTTATGGACACAGATCGTCTGGGCCGCGGACCTTCCGAGTACGATCCCACTTGCCTCCGGATCGGCTTCAGGTTCTATGACGGCGGGCGACCTAACACAGAGCCAAACTAATGCGGAACTTTTGGTCAGTACATTGAATGCGATCGAAGATGATACCCCTCCTGTTCCCAAATCGCCACATGGGCTTGAGTACGATGGGACGCCTGTTATAAGTGGAACGTGGACATATTATCGTCTCAACGGAAAAACACAGGAAGCGGTGAATTCGAACGGACAGGCATACGTTTATACATATTATAAAGATACTTCTAACCTTGCTACCTCGACATATTATACAGCGGGAGGCGTATGGTACTCT
>JAQUNB010000116.1 GCA_028717825.1 Candidatus Omnitrophota bacterium | reverse complement strand
TATCTTCTATCGCCTTGTGCGTCTTTACGAGAAGAAGCATTGTCTTTGCCTGCGTTTTCTCATCCGGTGTCAACTCCGCATCCAGATCCTGACTTCTTGAATTGTAATGACATAGTTCATGTTCCCGGAACCATTTCAGCATCTTCAGCTCTTTGTCCGTCTTGACCTTTCGTTTGAGAAGAAATTCCAGAAATTTATACGTTGACGCAGAAATAAAAAGATTCCGGCTCCTTTTCTGCGTTTTTGGATTTAAATAAGTTCCGGCATGGCCGACTAATCCATCGGCAATATATCTATACTCATTAGGAAGTTCATTTCTGAATGCCGCGTCATCGACCACATAGATAGTTACATTCAGACTTCTTTCAGGATCGGGCTTCATAAATTCCGGTGAACACATGAAATCATAGACAATATCGCGTTTTTTAAGAGGCCCTATCGTTTTCCTGCCCCTCTTTAAAAAAACAAGCTTGTCAAAAGCATTATTAACGGCCGTGTGTTCGGATATTTTTCCTTGTTCTTTTTCCACGTCGCCCCTTAACGCCCGTATCTCCCAACCCTGCGGATAATCCCGCACCCTTGTATCCACAAATAGCGCCGGTCCGAAATCACTGTTGACACCTCTTTCCTTTAAAAAATTCCCCAATTCCGTCATGTCTTCCTTCAAATATTTATCAGGATCAGCATCATACACATCAATATATGTGTTCTCCGCCCGTTTACTGATCTTTAATACCACCGCGTCACCCTGAATATACGTAAATATTATCCTGTAGTCACTCACTTTTAGACGCCATAGTTTTTTCACTGTGGTTAAGTGGATAATATTTCTCTTATCCCCTGCCGCGATCTGAAGCAGTCCTTCACATATCCTTTTTAAGGTGGATCCCGGAAGTTGTTTGTCGTCAAGTGTATCAATAACTTTTTTAGTTAAAATCACCCTTGTTCTTTTATCTTGAGATCCGGCAACAACCGGTTTTTCATCAATTGGACTGGATGTAGTGACTCCTATACTCTTTTCGGTTGTTGCTCGGCTTTCTCCACCGTTTTCTCTTTGGACAGTTTCCAAATTCTTTTCAATTCTTGCGATATATCCTTCTATTTCCATTTTTTTATGTTCATCTTCTGCGGTTTGGGCCTGAATTCTCGTAAGCGCTGCAAGAGCCCTCTCCAATCTACTTTTAGCGTTTAACAATTGTTCCTTTTCCAGTTGTATCATTGCCGTAGAAAAATGTTTATTTACTTGAGCACGGTGTCCCTTATCCGGATCCGGCAGAGCCTGTGGAGATGGCGGCACTTTCCTCTCTTGCTGTCGTTTTTGCTCAGCTAAAGCTTCTTCCGCGTCTTGTTTTAACGTTGCGGCTATATCGTCGGAGGGGTTTCTCTTAAAAACTTTATCAAATGCCGCTATCGCATGATTAAATTTTCCGGCTTTAAATTGTTCCATGCCTTGATCAAAAAATTTCTTACATTCTGCAATCTGTTTTTCTAAATTCGCTAGAAGATCGAGGATCTTCTTTTCACCATCGGCGATATATTTAGCTTTGTTCATGCATGTTATCGCATTGTTATAATCTCCATCTTCGAAAAGCTGGCGTGCGTGTTCAAAGTCCGGAAGTATAGCTTTCCTTTTGTCTATATACGCTTGCGCTTTCCTTATCTCCTCCGAATCGCCATATTTGTTGCGAGCAAGAGACAATACCGTATCCGCTTCAAGATAGGAAGCATAGCTGATCTCTCTATCTACATATGCTTTAGCCAATAACGGGAAAGACTTATTAAATGCCTCGCTGTATTTTATGGATTTTTCAAAATATCCTATTGCCGTATCAACATTATACGAATACGGCATCAACTTTTTCCTGCCGGCGATATAATAGATCAACGACAAGACATCTTCTCCGCATTCCGGATTAATTGGATTAATTATCTTATCTTCACTCGCCAGGCGGATGATCAATGATAATATTTCCTGCTCTTCGGCAGAAAACTTTCCATCACTTTCAACCCTTTGTTTCAAATAGCCGCAAACTATCGGCAAAAATGCGAAATAAGAAAGACACACCATATTATTATGCTCAATATATGCTCCTGTCCCCTTTTGAGCCGAAGGTGGAATGCTAAAAATTCCAAGTTGAGCAGCAAGTTTTTTTAGCATCATATTAAGTTTTTTAGATGAGATAAATAAAAAAGCATGTACGATTTTTTGTTCTACCGGATGGCCTATCTCCGTTTTCCCCTTAGCAATATTTAAATTCACCAAAACTTGTGTGTAAAACCTATATACATCACTCCATTGTTTTTCAGATTCGCTTATCTCCGCTTCCAGATACGAAATAAAAACAAATTCCATGTTGAACTTAAGCGCTTCTTCTAATTGAATTATCGCTTCTTTTGTATCGTTTTTCTCCCAAAAAACCATCGCCCGGCTTATAAAAAGCAGCAATCGAGGAATATCTCTTCCCTGCAATATATCAATAGTTTTTTGGATAGTTTTTAATGCATCATCTGTATCTTTTTGTTCAATGAAGGTATCGATTTCCGTCAAGAAAGTAGTGATCCCGGATGAATCCGCAAACCCAAAAATTTCATATACCTCCAAGAGAAGGTTTCTTGCTTCATCATAATTTTTCTCACTAATACGATCGCGTATCCGGTTGAGTATTTCAATTGCCGTTTTGGATTTGTTTTCTTCAAAACCGAAATCAGCATCGGTGTCAGTCTCCCTTCGAGAAAAATGTTCAAGTTCATGTTCTCTCCAAACATTCAGCGCCCTCTTAACCCCGGGAAATTCATCTTTTGTTTTCAGAAACTCTATCAGCAACTTATAAACAGATAATGGAACGAACAAATTATGCGCCCTTATCTCCCCGGTAACCGGATCGCGATATGTCCCGGCATGGGTTACGAGCCCCTCTGCCAGTTTGGGATGCCCTTTTTGGGTAAGCGCTTTCTTGAGAGCCTCATCATCCAAAATATAAATTTTTGCCTCGGGATCCTTCTCATTAACAAAGCTGCATAACGGATCGCTTCCCTCCAAGGGTTCCTTATGCTGCTGAAATACAAGTTCATCACATGCCTTGTTAAGTGCCCGGTGCTCCGACATTTCACCCGGTGCGGACGGCTCGCCTTTCAATGACCTGATCTCAAAAGTTTCCGGATCCACGAACATCGCCGGGCCGTGGGATGCCGAAACTACATTTTCTGGACCGCCGGAACCTTTGCTCTTGCTATTACCTGAAATATCTTCCCATTCCAAATAAAAATTTAAATTCTGGCTTGGAGATAATTTCGTATAAGTTCTGTAATCTTTACGCGGAATATCATGGACCAAAATATCCCCATTCTCCGCGATCTCGAATATAATTCTGTACCACTGGCCGATCCCTCTTAAATAGAACCCTTTATACGTTCTAATAGTTACAACACCATTAAAACTTCCGTTCTGCCACCCTTTGAAACATTCAATTATCTTCGCTCTTTCTCCCTTCATCAGATGTGGCCCCTTTTTGGCCCGGGACCATAAAACTTCACACGCCTTTGGCGAAAGTAGTATTTTGCCGCTAAAACCGCTAAATGGATTTTCAGGCGTTACTGCAGTGTTTTCCGCCGTATTAGGGACAGTATTAACATTCACATCATTATCAACAGATTGCGCCCATGGTTCTCGAGCGTTTTTGTTCGTTCTTCTTCCCGTGAATTCAGCAAGTTTATTTTCTATTCTTTTTATTTTTCGCGATATGCTCTTTTTCTGTTTTGAGAGCGCTTCATCAGGATCCTCTATCTTATTAAGCCATTCTATAGCTTTTTTGTAGTTCTCAACAGCCCTCGTGTATTTTTTTGCGGTTCTCTGCCTGTCGGCGAGTTGTTCAAGCTCACTTGCCTTATTAAGGGCGTACTTCAGGCCACTATCTTCCTCTGTTTTTCCTTCTCGCGTCAAACGTTTGATTATAAAAGTTATGGGTTTTTGGATAAAGTCGGGTAAGATCGAATACTCCGGCAGGAACCAGTCTAT
The DNA here is from genome assembly GCA_028717825.1 of Candidatus Omnitrophota bacterium. GTDB lineage: Bacteria > Omnitrophota > Gorgyraeia > Tantalellales > Tantalellaceae > JAQUNB01. Next base: position 950 of record JAQUNB010000116.1, on the reverse strand, counting down.
GCCCGCCGCTATGGCGGGATACCGGCCTCTGACTTTTTCACAGAGAAAAGCATGCCACACTTGACGAAAGACCTCATATGACAAAAGTAGCGATATCACGATTAACACAGAAGTTATTCCTACGGCAGCCGAAACAGAAAATACGGCAGGCAGCCCCTTCCCCATCTCGAGGTTCTTTTTATAATCTATAATCGAAGGCGCCCTTTTTAACTCTTGTGAAGGGTTAACACATTCCCCTAATTCTTTTCGGATCTTCTTTTCAGTTAAACTTCTATCATTTATGAAAAGAACTATTACGCTTCTCATTGGCGATGGCATTACGGTAAAAATAACCTTATATCTATTCTTTGCCTCATACTCCCATACATTATTATATGGAGATAGCTTTCTTGAATGACTTTTCGCCTCATCCGTCATCCGACCTATCTCACCCAATAGTCCGGCTCTTTGACTCTTCTCCATACTATTTAATATGCTTATCGTCTTCGGCGATAAAAATACCTTTTTCTCATTTTGTGCATCCTCTGGAGTGATATTAGGTACTGCTGCTTTCTCTTGAGAGTTTAACATCTCTCCGTCTCTTCCGGGGTCCTCTTCTTTTAAGAGCGCTAAATACTCCAGAGCCTCTTTGAGTTCTTTTTCCAGCTCCGTTATTTTTCTTATAATGTCAGGATCAGTGCGATTGATTGCTACAAGCTTCTTCCCTGCCCGCGTCAGCAAAAATTCTGCTCTTTTTGCATCATTTTGCTCGACACATTCAATAGCTGTTGTAATATCTTGTCTGATCATGTCAACAATATCTATTTTATCTTTACCCTCATCAACAGTACCCTCTACCTGAACTTTTTGAGGATACTTTGGTTTTGGCACGGATCTTTTTGCCTGTCCAATACGTTTTTCAGCCTCATCAAGTAAAATCTTTAATTTATCCGGTATATCTTTTTTCTTCA
>JAQUNB010000115.1 GCA_028717825.1 Candidatus Omnitrophota bacterium | reverse complement strand
AACAGGCCATCGCGTGGTATTACAGCCCGCTCGCTATACTTTTCGCGATCCTATGCTTTGGTCCTTTGGGTCTTTTGCTTTTATGGTTCAGGCCAAAGACAAGCGTGCTCGTCAAAATCGCAGTTTCGATCGTCGTAATAATTGTAACCATCTGGTTCATAAAAGAATCGATCACTGTTTATCAAGAATTGCTTGAATATTATAAAACCCTCGCGGAAAGTACAAAGTAGAAAGGGAAGGGATGAAATGTTTGGACTAGGATTACCGGAAATTCTTCTTATTTTTCTTGTGCTGCTTCTTATCTTTGGTGCGGCTAAACTACCGGAAATCGGACGTGCTCTGGGAAAAGCGATAAGCGAATTCAAAAAAGGCACACAGGAATATTCCTCCGGAGACAAGACAAAAGACAAAGACGAAAGTAAATAGATCAGCAGGCGATGCCCCCAACTTACCCGAAGGAACTTAAAAAGCTTAATGTGATCGCTCACCTCGAAGAGCTGCGGATGAGGATACTTTTTTCCCTGGCGATCTTTTTGGCCCTCGCGTTCGTGTTCTTCTTTAAAAGTGATGTTCTTATGCGGGCGGCAGTATCGCCGATAGAGGATCTGGTCCCGAACCTGATCTTCATCAGCCCAACCGAATCGATAGTCGCTTATTTCAAGATATCATTTCTCGCCAGTTTTATTTGTTCATTCCTTGTAGCCGCGTATCAACTATGGGCGTTCATATCTCCGGCGTTCGAAAAACAAAAAAGGGTGCACATTGTGCTATGGACGATCTCCTCGATCTTATTGTTTTTTGCCGGCACCGCTTTTTCATATTGGGTCGCGCTTCCGGTGGGACTTAAGTTCCTGATAAATTTTGGGCGTGATATGTTGGTCCCCCAGATAACGATAGGCGAGTATACATCGTTTTTCTGCGCGATCATTGTGATCGGCGGAATAATTTTTGAGATACCGGTGATCATCGGGCTTTTTGCCGATATTGGTATCTTGTCGCCGGCAATGTTGAGAAAAAACAGAAAGTATGTTCTTCTGGGGATCTTGATTTTTGCGGCGATCATAACGCCGACGCAGGATGTGGTCAATCTTCTTATTTTTTCACTCCCGATGTTTTTGCTGTACGAGGTCGGTATAATGTTGGCGGCGTTGCTTTATGAGAATAATAATCACTATGATCAAGGCGTCGAAAGTTGACGGCTGGCTTGTGATGGTGTATACTAACCATAACTACAAAATAAACGTCTAAAAAGACGAATAAGTGGCTCGGGGGAGTTCATTTAATGCACAGTAGTTACGTCAGTAACTCTACATGTAGACTTTTAAAAAATAAAATAGCCGGTTCTTTTGAAAAACCGGCTGTTTTTGTTATTTGTTTTTTTGTGGGAATGTTTTTTTTCTCGTCAAGAAGTTATGCCCAGTCAGGGATTGATAGTGCGACGCGTGAGTCCGACGTATCATACCGTGAGAAAGTTGAGAGGATGACCCGCCCAAAACCGACAAAACCCGCACTGATCAAAGAAGAACCAACAAAAAAAGTTCCCGAAGGTCCAACATTTTTTATTAAAACGATCATATTGGAAGGTTGCGAAAGCTATCCTCCTGAAGAGTTTGCCAGCATCGTTTCAAAATATGAGAATAAGGAAGGTAGCTTAGAGGACCTTAATATTCTGGCGAAAGAAATAGCGCGTGACTACATTCGTCGCGGCAAGATCGCCGCTTGTTTTGTGCCGCCGCAGGACGCAAAAGGCGGTGTGTTCAAATTGCAAGTTGTTGAATCTCATATGGCGGAGCTCGAGATCCACGATTACGAATATTACCGCGTCTACAGTACCACGTTCAAGACGTCAAGCCAGACAAAAGTGGGTAAATTTTTCGATAGGTTTTTTAAATATTCCTTTTTTAAGTACGACAGGGATGTTTTGAAAAATTATTGGACCATCGAGCCGGGTGACGTGCTGTCCTATGATAAAATGTCGAGAATACTTCAAAGGATGAATAAGAATCCCGATAGGAACGTTAACGCGACCATACATGCGGGTACAAAACCAAAAACGAGTAACATTTTGCTGGAAGAAAAGACACGGTTCCCCATTCACTTAACAATGGGTTTTGATACGGAAGGAACACCCGCTACCGGAAAGCAGAGGAAGTCGGCAGGTATAAGGGATAACAACTTTCTGTTTGCTGACGACACCTTGATCTACGGCTATACGTATGGCACCTCGTTCAGCGGTAGTTATGTGTATCACAGGGTCCCGATAACGAACATGGGTACCAACGTTATGTATGGCTGGAACTTGAGTAAGTCGGCCCCTAAAAAACAATATACGCCTTCGGGGATAAGCTCTCGAACAGAAAACGCTAGCTTTTTTGTTTATCAGGACATTTTTAATAAGGCAACTTATCTCGGTGAAGTATACACCGGCCTTGACGCAAAAGATAAGACAGTTAAGCAGACAACCGGGATCATCAACCGAGATAGGCTTCGTATCTTGCGGTTCGGTGGTAATTTCGTGTGGGAAGGGTTTGGTGGAGTGACATACATAAGTCCTGAATTATCACAGGGCATAAATTGCTTTGGCGCAAGGAGGAAACGTATCGCTCAATTCGATGCCGTCCCGACATCGCGCGATTCAAGCAACACGCCCACCAAGGCGACATATGATTTTACGCACAAACGGCCGCTTCCTTGGATGGACATGCAGATCGCTGTAAAGTCAAAGGGGCAATGGGCGTCCGAGAAGCTTGCTTCTCAGGAACAGATGTTCTTAGGCGGTATCGATTCCGTGAGAGGCTATCCTTCCGGAGATTTTCTCGCTGATTCAGGGGTACAGGCGAATTTTGAACTTTTGATACCTGCGTTCATGTTCCCTGATGATTTTCGCTTGCCTTATGCTAATTCGTATGTAAAAAATGACCTTACCGGTGTTATATTTTACGATTATGCTCATGGCGAGCGTCGCGGTGGGACAGAGTCGCCGACCGAAAAGACGCAGGTGTTCTTCTCAAGTATGGGATGCGGTTTCCGCTATAGATGTTACAATCAGCTTTTGGTCCGATTAGAACTGGGTGTCCCGATAGGCGCGGATAGGCCGATAACCGAGTCTTCCCAAACGAGGATACATTTTTCTCTCAGTTTTGAAGATAAACTGCCAGAGGAGATCGAAAGGATCATGGCGGAACGGGCACAAGAAGACATACAAAGGACGGCATGGGCGCTTGTTAATGAGGAGATCAATAAGCCCGAGAACAGCAACATACGGCAGGAGATCAATGAGTTCGTAAAATCGGCCAAAATAGCCCAGAACGATGGGGAGTATATGAAGGCAGAGGAATATTACGCAAGAGTTGATAGTATTTGCAAAAAATTGTATGAGCAGGCGGAAAGGTACGTGAAGGAATCCCTTGAACAACTTAATAAGCTCAGAGAATACAGGGAATCTGCGATGGATTTTTATTACAGGAACGAGCTTGAGAAATCAAAGGAAATGTGGGAAAAAGTCGTGGAAGCGTCAAAAATACAGCCGCTTTTCCTTGAGGTGACGCTATGAGAGGCGTAAAAATACCGTTTATATTGGTTGCGATGGTATGTATTTTAAGTGCGGGCGCGGCATTTTCGCAAGAGTTGGCCGGTATTCCTGCGTATGTAAAGACCCCCACGGATTTGGCTAACTGGATGTCTGAAGAATTTACATATGCGATGGAGTATCCCGACCGTTGGCAGTCACCGCAGGAAACGATCGACAAAAAAGGCGGCGATTGCGATGATTTTGCTATTTTGGCTTCCGCAATGCTCTCTAATTTTAACATAGATAACGACATTGTTTTGGTTGAATTTAAAGGTATGAATGTGGCGCATCTCCTTTGTGTGTGGAAAAATCAAGACGGGACATATAGTTTTATTTCAAACAAGAAATTATACAACACCGGGGAAGAATATCTCTCTGACGCAATAGCGCATTTTTATCCGGATTGTTCGAAATTTACTCTTGCAAATAAAATGAAAACGGCGTATCGTTACTATTACAATTCCTGATCTTGAACGCGGAATGAATATATCTTTTACTAAAAAAATGCTTGATCGTATGAAAAAATCCATTATTGTTTGTGTGTTTATTTTTACAGTAGGAGTGGGCGTATCGTTTTCGGAAGAAGTCGCAACAAAACCCACACCAAGTAAAACGATAACAGTTCCGGATGATGTGATAGAGAAAAAAATGCCGTACTATACAAGTAATTTGAAAAAATATCGCAGCGAAGCGGAAAAAAAGATAGACGAAATAAATAAAGAGCTAACCGCGCAAACCGAAAAAAAGCAAAAGAAACAAACCGATCTAAAATAACCAGCCTAGAACGTCTTACTAGCCGAAGATTTGTAAATAATTTCTATTCTGTAACTACTTATTGTTAAAAGGGTTATGCCGTTTTTTTTACAACACTGTCTAATATCATGTCTAGTTACTGAAATATTTGACTTTCGTATCTCTTATGGTATACTCCAATTAGGAAAATTGAAAGACACCTATATATATAGATTCGCTGCCGCCGATTTGATAGTCGCAAAGTTTTTATAAACATGGAAAGGAAAAGCAATTAGCGACTTAAGATCCGAAAAGGGGGCTAAAAAAGTAAATCGACGGCAACGAATTTAAAATAGTTTGAGATATTTGACATATTTAGTTCGATAAAGGCAAACTTCGCGAAAGCGGAGGACGCAAAGCTAGAGAGCCTAAGACCTTTTGGTTATGGCAGTCAGTTACCGAAGACTTGTTTTTAGAAAACCCATAGTCCAAAAACCGGCTATGGGTTTTTTTGTTTTGGGATGTGGCGGTGAAGAAAAAATGATGATGCGATCGGGAAAAAAAATACTAACAAAAATTTTGGTCATTGCGATGGTGTTCACTGTCGCGAGTATTTTCTTTTTTTCTATCGCTTACGCGTTCGATGAAACAAATAGTGAAGTTGTAAGCGGGAGCGTGTCATGTTTGAGGGAAGGAAATACAATAACATTTGAAGCGACAGATAACACGAT
>JAQUNB010000114.1 GCA_028717825.1 Candidatus Omnitrophota bacterium | reverse complement strand
CCGGCGTAACGTACCGAATGATAGGCTTATAGATACCCGGGATCTGCATATCCGCACCGTGTGAGTTTCTTCCCATGCTTTATTGATACCGAACACCCACGCAAAAAGGATCACTTCGACCGTCGCGAATATTACCAAACAAAAAGTACCGCCCCAAAAATCCATTTCGTCAACAACGCCTTTTCCAAGAAAAAATATTGCCGCGTTGCAAAGAACGAAAGTAACCGAGCCGAATAGCGCGATAGCTTTTCTTCTTGAGATATTGAACTCGTCTTCCAAAAACCCTATCGCGGGCTGTGCCATTGACACCGAAGAACTAATCCCCGCTAGAAATAAAAGTCCAAACCATAAAAATCCCATAATTTCCGAGAACGGCATATTGTTCAGGATAAGCGGCATGGTAACAAACCCCAGATTAAATGCCCCTGAGCCAGCGATACTGCCTATAACAACGGGGCCAAAAAAAACAAATGCCGCGGGGATCACTATACTGCCGCCTAAAATAACTTCCGCGGTCTCGTTCATGCTAACCGCGGTTAAGCCTGATAAAGTAACATCATCGCCCTTTTTTAGGTAGCTGGCGTAAGTAACGATAACACCCATCCCGACGCTTAAAGTAAAAAATATCTGCCCTGTCGCGGCAAGCCATATTTTTGCACTTTTCAGTTGGGAAAAATCCGGATTCCAAAGATACCCCAGTCCGTTCGATATGTTCCATGACGGTTTCGATACGTCAGGCGTCCCTAAAAGTAAAACGCGAACAGCTAGTATGATCCCAAAAATAAAAAGCACTGGAAGAGCGATCTTACAGAATTTCTCGATACCACCGCGTATACCGTGAAACAGAACAACAATGTTCAAGATAAAAGTAATGACGAAAAATATATACGCAGGCGCGATACTAGAAAAATATTGATTTTTTTCAAGACCTTGAAAAGCAGAAAGGAACGACTGCATCGATACGGAATCTGAAATACCGGCATATTTTTGCGTAAGCGCGAAAAAACTATATGCGAGCGTCCATGATTCGACATAGGTATAATAAACCATTATTACAAGCGGGCCAAATATTCCTATAACACCGAAATATTTTATGAACCTGTTCTTTTTCCACAAACTGTGAAATACACCCGGTGCGCTGGAGTGGCCAAAACCACCGCCGTACCTACCAATAGACCATTCAACCCACATGAGCGGTATACCGACGATAAGTAGCGCCACAAAATATGGGATCATAAAAGCGCCACCGCCGTTTTTCGCTACTTGCACGGGAAAACGCAAAAAATTACCGAGCCCGATAGAGGATCCCGCGACAGCCATTATGATGCCTAATCTTGAACCCCATGTATCGCGAACTTTCTTGCTCATTAAACTCCATAATTGCGTTTGGTGTTTCGGGGTTCGGGCTTAGGGTTTCGTCCAAATTACGAAACACGAACCACGAATCACGAACCACTAGCTATTTGAACCGGACGAAAAGTCTTCCCCAATTTTTCGAATCTTTATCGACTCTATCGTATCGGTCTCTATTCCTTTCCAAAAATTTTAGCACGCGTTTCTTCAGCTGTCCTGAACCTTTGCCGGGAATGATCTCAACGAGCTTTGCCCCTTCTTGCTGTGCCTGATCCAGAACATCATTCAAAGCTTCTTCTATTTGTTGATGCTTGTTAAAAATATCGTGTAGATCTAAGGTGATCTTTTTCATAGGCTTATTCTTTTATTCCGTAATCGAAATGTTAATTCTGCAAACAATGAAAAACCGTTTTTGTTCAAAGTACTATTCCTCGGCCGTGGCTCATATTACGTCTCTCATCGTTCGTAAAATATGTCGCTTTCGTCGGTACGATATACGAAAGACGATATACTTTTCTTACACCTACTCAAAATATCCCGTAGAAAGCCCTATGGGTCTTCTGAAATCTTTCTTCTCCGACCGTTCCCTTTTAGCGTCCAGCATTTTCTCTTTCGCCCGTTTGGACCTTTTACGTTTCTGGCGGCGTATCTTTTCGATCCGTTTTCTTTCCTCGGATTCCCGACCTAAAATCGCATTCTCTATTTTGCTCGCTAAGATCTTGCGGGCATAATAACGGTTTAGCGCCTGAGAACGGCTCTTTTGACACTTTATCTCGGTGTTACTTGGGTTATGCTTGAGATAAACGCAGCTCGATACTTTGTTAACATGCTGACCGCCAGGCCCACCTGATCTTAAAAATCTCTCGGTTAGGTCCTCTTCTCTTATCCCCAAGCGGCTCATCTTATCTTTAAGTTCTTTTTCTTTCGCAGGCGAAATACCGAACTCCATAAAAGACCTCAAAAAAATTCTAACGATTAAACCAATCATACGACAAGTGCAGCTACTTTTCTTTACGAGTGATAGCAGACAATTCGAGCACAGCCACGTGAGCCCAAAGGCGGATGCGGATGCGTGCGGAATGACTGCTGGCAGAACCCGTAAAAAAAATCAGCGAAAATTCTGACGTTAACGATTAAAACAAGCGTCCACCAGATCGTTCAGTTTTGCTGTAGCCAGACACTGCACAGTATCAGCCCCGCCATAGTAGATCTTAACTTCCCCGTTATTTTCCACCACAGCACCGCAAGTAAAAACTACCGCATATGTCAATCCGCTAAGTTCATAATCCATCATAGGCGAAAGTATGGGAGCCTTAGCTCTAGCTATGATCGTTGACGGATCCTTTAAATCCAAAAGCATCACGCCTATGTGATAAACATACTGCGCGGCACATTGAACATTGACCGCGTGAAAGATCACCAGCCACCCTTTATCTGTTCTTATGGGAACCGCACCCGGACCGTTCTTTTTCCATCCCCACTCATCCTGAGCCATTGCTACAACCTTGGATTGTCCCCAGTGTACAAGGTCCGGCGAATAAGACACCCAAATATACCCTGTTCCATCGCCGGTGTTCGGTCTATCAAGCCGGCAATAATATCCATTGATCTTTTCGGGGAAAAGAACTCCGTTACGGTTGTCGGTTTCCGATATAAAATTACGCCATGTGAATTTTTTCATATCCATTGATTCCATGAGACCCAATCGGCAGGAATGCTTCCCGTGGCAGGCAAATACGAGATAATATTTCCCTTCTATCTCTGTAACCCTCGGATCATAATACATTCCGGAGGTATATTCTTCGAATTCTTTGGTATCCGGCATTTTTATCGGTTCAGTCCTAAGCGTAAAATGTATCCCATCATTCGAATCGGCCGGCCAGATAAGTTGCTTCATCGAAGGCGTCTCCACCCTACACAGCATTACATATTTCCCGTCTTTTGTTTTGATGCATCCTGAATTATAGATCCCCTTCGCGGCGGCAGGGACATCATCCTTAGTAAGTATGGGGTTCTCCGGGTAACGCTTTACGATCATTTCTTTGTCTTTAGGATAGATCACCGGTTGTGGCATATCGTTTCCTTTCTGGATTTAAATTTAATAGGATCCGTACTATTTTGAAAAGTATTAAACAACATTTCCCGTTTTTATTCAAGGTTTTTTACCCGATTTCCTCGCCCAAAATTAAGAAGGGGGAAATGATGTGTGAACCGTCATTTCCCCCTTTCTTTCCTATCTCAAATCGCTTTTAGACCTCTACGATAGAATCGATGGTGCCGTAAATATTCGCTTCATTTTTCGGATTTTTCGGATCGGTCTTCCATTCATCATCCACAAGGAACTTATAACGGTATTTACCTTTATCCAAAGTAAAATGAGCGGACCACTCACCGTTCTCAAGTTTTGCCAGTCTATTAGCGTCACTTTTCTGCCAACCGTTGAAATCACCAAGAACATAAACGGATCCTGCGTTCGGAGCATGGATCAAAAATTCTTTTATTATAGCGTTCATGCTCTTATTATCGGCCGTAAGTATCTCGCTTGTGAGGTTATAAAAATCTAGCGCCGAGGACGATTTTGAATCATATTCGAAGATGGTTTTCCCGAGCTTCGCAGCTTCGCGCAGCCTAACGCTTGAACGGATCTTGGTCGGGAGCAAATAAGGACCGATCTTACTTTTCGCATCTTTATCCAGCTCTTTCGCGAAATTGGAACGCTGATCGTAAATGTTTATTACGAAAAATATGGAAGGTTTCCTGCCCGTTTCGGCGTTTAAGAGACCCGCCACACGGTAAACACTATCTATACCATTAAATGAAAAATAGCTGAGATCCATCGGAACGATTATCGTATCAGCGGCATACATCGAATTAAGCGTAAGAAATCCAAAACTAGGCGGGGAATCGATAATTACATATTCGTACTTATTAAAGAAAGGTTTCATTAACGTACGATACAGGATAGTCGCAGCACCATTTATTCCGCCTAAGTTGATCTCAGCTGCCGAAAGCATCATATTGGCGGGAACAAGCGACAAACTTTTCCTGTCGTTAATGATAAGATCTTCGAAATTCAATTCTACGGTATCGAAATGCGCTCTAAAAATATCATATGAGGTTTTTGTTTCGGATGATTTTTCGGTGCACCCCAAGGCAAAAGTCGCGTGCGCTTGAGGGTCCAAGTCTACCAGCAAAGTTTCGCTCCCTAAACGGGCCAATGCTGCCGCCACGTTCACCGCGAGAGTCGTTTTGCCGCAACCACCCTTTTGATTCGCAACAGAAATTATCCTCATACAACCTCCAAACATTTTATGAGTTTATAATATACAATAAGATTTATGTCAAAGATTTATTACAGTATATCATATTTCTTTTAAGTTGCAACAACGTAATATTAAAGATAATGTAACAAACCATGTTAGTTTTCTACGGGTGGCAGTAAATAATTCGAGCACCCCCGCTGCTTCGCTTCACAAAGCAAACGTGGAGGTGTGCAGAATGTATACTGACAGCCCTGGCAGAAAGCCAGCATGAATTTTTACAGCATAATGTTAAATATAGCGCCAAAATCGAAAATATTTCTTCATAAAAATTTTTCATTGTGATAGAATTATGTTGCTCTTGAACATATTTTTACAGGAACAACCGCAAAACGGGGTCGTCATGGCTGAATACACCACAAAAGACAGT
>JAQUNB010000113.1 GCA_028717825.1 Candidatus Omnitrophota bacterium | reverse complement strand
GGCTCCGGGCGTTTTTGTTGATATTGGCAGGCCTTTTTCTTTCTGGAGCTCGATACGGATAGCATGAAAAACTTGTTGGATGATCTTTTTTGTCGGATCGTCAAATGCTTTTTGTGATTTCTTTTCTAATTCAGAAATAAATGCTGCGACAATGGCGCCCCAATTTTCGTCGTCAGTCAGGTCTTTTTCCCAAATCAGTTTTATTTGGGCTTGTGAGCGCAAATTTTTTAGGGTTTCGCCGCGATTTTTAAACCAAATTGTAGCATATTTCGCGGTCACATCGCGAAAGCTGTCGGACAAACCCGGAGTTGCTTCCCCCGTGCTCCCGATCTCATTCGCCATTTGAGCCAGTGACGCTGCGTTTTCTTCACTCAAGGGGTTAAAGCCAAAAACTCTTTGATATGGTGACAGAGTTGCACTTGCCGCGGAAACATTCTTCGCGGTGAGATCCGGCGCCGCGAACCCGATATCATATATAAGGAAGGTAAATGTTAAAATCAGCGAAACTGCTTTAGCAACCTTTGAACCTTTTAGAAAAGAAGTTATACCCATTGCGTGTTCCTCCTTAATATATTCCAATTTTGTAATTTTTTTTGCTTCGTAAAAAAAGCCTATCGCAGCTTTTTGCGACAACTTTTTAAATGCAAAAAAAAAGAGCGGGAAGTTTTACCGCTTCCCGCTCTTTGTCGCTACCACGTCTAGTCACAAATGCTGTAATCAGATCAAAATCCTTTTACGTTCTCATTTGTTTATAGTTCTTACTTTCAACAATTTAACTTTACGTGATGAAAATTTTAGCAAAGTTAGATTGATTCGTCAATCAGGTTTTGCTAACTATTTCCTATCTAACTGTCTTTGACCTGTAAAAAAATTTTTGATTTGAAAATTACCAGAGGAGGAGATGGGTTTGGCTGTCAAATTTGCGCGAAAGAGGTTTCCCTTTCAGTTCCTGAATAAAATATTCCGCGGCGAAGATGCGGGCACCCGGCATGAGGTGCCCGGCGTAAGTTTTTCCTTTGTGATCGGCTAATGTTACATGCGCGTGGACGAATATTTTTTTACCCAGCAAAGAGATGTTTCCCGCACACGAGGCGATCTCCAATTTTTTATTTTTGAGATCCACACATACAACGTATTTCTTTTTGTTCTGGTCGTAGTAGCCGAGTTTGGCGCAAGTCACCGCGCCGATGACAGAAAAAACACCCAAGCGGATGTTGTTCTTTTTGGAAAAACCGGTAAGCACGCCCAACAGGTCTTCCTTATATTTAAATCTGCCTATAAATACTCGTCCGTGTTTTGCTTGCATATGCTCCTTAAAAACACAAAATCTCAAAATCCAAATCCCAAAACCCAAATGAATCATTAAATCCAAATATTTCGTTATGTAATCAAATGGCTGTTTTTGCAAACTATGAAAAACCGTTTTTGTTCACAAGACCTAACTCTACGTTTTTTGGATTCCCGCTGAACGCCTATTCATGCTCGCCGTGGCGCGGGAATGACGCAGGGGTAACGAAACACGAACCCCAAACGACTAGACACGAGCCACAAGTCACTAGTCACGAACCACGCGTGGGCCTAAACACGAACCCCGAAACCCGAACAACTAGACACGAGTCACAAGCCACTAGTCACAGTTGCGCCCATCCATCGTCCATCGCCCTAGAGAGCGAAGCGAGCGGTCGTCCTTCGTATCCTTCTGCTAAAAACGGTTGCAGTACTATTCACTAAGAACTTATGGGAATGACGCCGCTGGAATCATTATTCGAGCCGTTCAAACGTATATGTTTTCCGATCTCTTTTTCCACTGCTTCCGGGATATCTAGAAAGTATACCCCGACCGAACATGTTTCATCCTTTGTTTTTTCACTGCGCACGATCTTGCAGGTAAATTCCGGTGAAAAATCGCCTTCGGGAAAGATCAACCGGCAAAGCAGTTTTTCCGACACGACTTTACGCGGCAAGACAAGTAACATCCCCCGCTGTGAGATATTTTTGACCTCTATGGCGCTCAGGGCTTCGTTCGTCATAAGGTCCACCATCTCTATCCGAAGACCTTCAAGCGGCGTAAGGCGTGCCCATCTACGCTGTTCTATGAATATACGGGCGCGGCCGGCCTTTTTCGCACGATAAAGGGCACTATCAGCAAAACTTATCAGCTCGTCAATACTTTTGCCATTGTACGGGAAAGAGGCTATACCCGCACTAAAATGTATCTTTATGGTCGCTTCCCTACCGGAGTTCGGAAGGTGTATCTTTATATCGCTAAGGCCTTCCTTGAACCGCTCGAGGCTCGAGAGCGCCTGTTGCGGCGAAGTTTCCGGGAATATCAAAAGAAATTCCTCGCCACCGTAACGGCCCACTGTGTCGGTGTTCCTCACGGTTTCTAGTAAAAGCCTTGAAAAATTTTTGAGGACCTCATTACCCACCATATGCCCATATGTGTCGTTTATGTTCTTGAAGTGATCGATATCGAGCATGGCGATGCTGGTTTCTTTTTCGTAACGCTTGCTGCGCGCCAGTTCCCTATCAAGGTGTTTAAGCGTCCAGTGAAAGTTCACGCAACCGGTAAGCTCGTCGTAATATGTGAGCTCCTCAAGTTTCATTTTGAGTTTTTTCTCAAGAGTTGAAAGATACCCTAGAGTGATACCCCCGAGAAAATATACTATGAGGCGCAGCCCCGTTCCGCTCATAGCTAAATTTCTCGCGTCCCATGACCGGAAGATGCTCACTTCGATTATGAAAACGATCGAGGCGAGCGTGGCGGCGATGATACCCCCGCCTACGCCGAACCAGAACCCGGCAAGAGATACGAGGATAACATAAAGGTACCCGAGAGAAATATCAAATGTACCCAGCATCTGCCGCATGATAATAAGCAGCAAAAACCCTGCCGAAAGGGTTAAAAGCCGATATCTATTTGCGTATATAAATCCTCTTAACATATTTTTAATAGTTGTCCGGTATTTTCTTGATCCTCGCGACCCCGTCTTTTATAGCAGCCGCGGCGACAGCTTTTGATTCCCATTTTTTTATCCGCGGATCGAACGGCGTTGGGATCAAATAATCCGGGCCGAACTCAAAAACGCGGTTATAGGCTTTTTTTACCACTGCCGGTATGCTTTTTTCTCTCGCGAGCGCTGCTAGAGCTTCCGCGGCGGAGACCTTCATGCCTATTGTGATTTTGGTCGCGCGCACGTCGAGCGCACCCCTGAAAATGAACGGAAAGCCAAGGACATTATTTATCTGGTTCGGGTAATCAGACCTGCCCGTAGCCATTATGTATTTGCGGCCCTTCATAGCCAGTTTTACTTCTTCGGGCGATATTTCAGGAACGGGGTTGGCCATAGCGAAGATCCCGGGGTATTCGGCCATTGATGCGACCATCTCTTTTGTTACGCAACCGGCGACGGAGACGCCTATAAAAACGTCAGCACCTTTTATGGCGTCTGACAGGGTCCGTTTTGACGAAGTGACCGCGTGCTTCATCTTATATTTATTAAGATCGGCCCTTTCAGTGTCGAGGACGCCTTTGGAATCGCAGATCAAACAATTTTTAAGGCCGGCAGATTTCAGCATATCGGCTATGCGCAGGCCAGCCGCGCCCGCACCGTTGATTACGACGCGTAGACTCTCGATCTTTTTATTTGTGATGATACAATAATTCTTTACGGCAGCAAGTGTTATGATCGCCGTGCCCCACTGGTCGTCATGAAAAACCGGTATATCCAGTATCTCTTCGAGTGTGTCTTCGATGTCGAAACACGCGGGTGCCGCGATGTCCTCAAGGTTGATGCCGCCGTACATGCAGGCGATATTGCGCGCAGTGGCGATGAATTTCGCGACGTCGGTGCGGCCTTTATCGTTCAAGACACCTTCCAGCGGAACGGGCCACGCATCAACTCCCGCGAAATGTTTAAAAAGAACGGCTTTTCCTTCCATCACGGGGATAGATGCCAACGGTCCGATATTGCCCAAACCAAGGACCGCAGTCCCGTCGGTTACCACGGCAACAAGGTTAGATTTAGCCGTGTAGGAGTAAGCGGCGTCAGGGTCGTGTTCGATTACCTCGCATATTTTTGATACGCCGGGGGTATATGCCATGCTGAGGTCTTTTTGGTCGGCCAGACTTTTCAAAAGATCAACGCCGATCTTCCCGCCCAAATGGTATTCAAATATCTCTTTGTCGGTTATGGAAATTTTTTTCTGTTTCATTCGCTCCTCGATTCGGTTGTGTGTTTGTCGGTAATGTTTAAGATCATTACCCTGTGTTGTCCCTACCCATATTTTGTAGGGGCACGGCATGTTGCGATTTATTAACCTTTTTCGGCGTACGGACACGCCATTTGCCGTTTCGCGTGTTCGCAATCCCGATTGCACGGTTCCATTTTTATCAGGACTTCACAGTCCGGAATGCTTTCTAAAATATCTTTTTCGATGTGACTTATTACCTCGTGCCCTTTCCTGACCGAAAGGGTGCTCGGCACAACCAGCTTAAGGCCTATGAATTTTTTTCTTCCCGATGTTCGAGTTCTGATATCCTTGAATTCGCAATATTTATTAATATGTTTACCCAATTGCTTCAATATTTCCATCTGACTAGTTTCACCGGCCGAAGCGTCTAACAATTTAAAGAATGAACCTTTGGCCAATTTAAATGATGGCACCACTATAACGGCACTTACTAAAAGCGCTGTTGCGGGGTCTACGAACGGAGCGATATTCTTAAAACCTCGCGCGTTAAGCGTCATTGAAAGAATAAATGAAACGCCTATCATTCCGGAAATAAAGCCTTCCATCTGGTAATGAACGCCTTCCGCATGTATCGCGGGAGACTTGCTTTTTTTGGCCATCAATAATATGAAATAGGCGCCGCCGAAATTCAATAAAACACTCATCATGGAACACACGAAACCCACCCATGGATGGTTGATATGGTCAGGGTCCAAAATATGTGAAACGGCCTGCGACGCTATGGCGAGCGCTATACCGATTAAGACAACACCTTCCAAGGCCTCGCAGACATGTTCCACTTTTCCATAACCGTAATTGTGAAATAGATCGGCCGGTCTATTGGCTAATTTTATGGAATAATACAAGATCACAGATACTGTAAGACCGACGAATGATATGCCAAGATCGACCGCGATCGCCAGAGAAT
>JAQUNB010000112.1 GCA_028717825.1 Candidatus Omnitrophota bacterium | reverse complement strand
TCATCTTTAAACGCAAGCTGGAGCGCCAATCTCAACATTTCCATAAGGCGAACATACACGAACTCATCTTTCGCTTCCTGCAATCTCTTTGGATCTACCGATACCAGAAACGCCTTTTTGTCCAGACCTGCCTTTTTAAAATCATCAAAACTGGGATCGTTTATTGTCTCCGGATCGGCAAGGACAACAACATGCGAGTAGTCATCTCCCCCAACAGCCTTTTTTATCCCATCCGCGAGAGCCTTCCCATCACCTCTTACGATCTCGATATTATCTTTACCCGAAAGTTTCGCGACCACGCTTAATAATTTTTGTATGCCTCTTTCATCGGGGATCCAGCGATCTCCCAACCCGATAACCACTTTTTCCCCTTTTCCTTTTTCCTCAACTTTCAGGGCCTCCTCGCTTAGAATACCGAGAAAATCACTTGTTACGTATTTCCCTTTTAAGATCTCGCATCTTTTTACAAGCCTCTTAACCAATTCTTTATATCCTGAAGTTGTATGTTCGCGGTTTGCCTCATCCGGCCGTGTTATGTGTTTAAAATCATGATCAAAAATATCTTCGGCGTCCGGATCGTTCTCTTTTTCCAATATATCCTTTAAAAGAAGCTCCCCAAACCACATGGTCGCGGTCTTTTCGCCGGTATGGACTATCGAAAAAGTCTGGCCGATAGACGGATTAACAAAAGCCCTGTCGCGGATTATACCAATGGTTATATCCTTGATATTGAGAGGTTCGCCGCCCGCCGGAGGATATTTTTCCAAATAATGCTCAAGCAGCACCCGTAACCTATCAAGCTGTCTTTCATTAAAAAGAGGTTCGACCGAAACGTCATAATCGTTGATTCCCTTCGCGAAATTTTCCACTACATATGGCTTATAAAAAAACGGATCATCTCCAAACTTGAATTTTACCGCTTGTCCTTTTTGGATGTATCCTCGGATACCGGCGTTTATTATCGGGTTATACGCTTCTCTCCCGCCGATGTCTTTAACTACTTCCTCCTGCCCGCCATTTTTCAAGCCATCCACATACTCAACAGTTTTTCCAAATACTTTTCTCGCTTTTTCAACATTTTCCCTGAACCCGCCATCAGCACGCGGATCGGCCCTTTTTAAGGTATGGGTAAAATCACCGATAATAATAAACTTTTCTCTTGCCCGGGAAAATGCAACATTAAGCCTCTGTAAACCGTCTTTTGTACCCATAAAACCTATCCGGCCGGACCTATTGCTTCGCACAAGCGATAAGATCACGGCTTTGTTTTCCGAGCCCTGTATCGAATCAACCGTTTCAACCTCAAATAACCCTAACTTATCTATGTCGTCGCAAGAAATGTAACGCCGGCCGGGCTGATCGGCTGCATCAACTAACTTAACATTTTTGAGGATTTCTCCAAGCGCATTGCGCAACCTACCCTTATCATGAATAATGGTCCTATCCCTCAATTGGCTTATTATCTGTAAAACCTTTTTATACCCGCCACCCGGCGGGATAAATGGATACAAATTGTCGCTAATAAATTGTACTTTTTCCCTCAGAACTTCCTCCTCCCATTGCATATCCGAAAACAGAATATCATTGATCGTCGCTTTTAACTGGACAACACGTTTGATAAGCTCCTGTTGTGATTTATAAGGAGAGATTACCGTTATATCTTTTATGTCGTACCGAAATTTCCCATTTTTCTTCGCGTTCAGGAGCCTTTCGATCTCATCGGCTACAATACGCGCTTCTCGCAAGTTCCTGAACGATGTTCCGTCTTTCGCTTCATAGATCTCATCAACAGGCGATCTATCATATTCAATGTGCTCATCCTTAGCATAGTCGATGAGTTTTACCGTATCTTTTTCAAGGGGCTCGTGATTATCCGGATCGATTTCTATTTTACCATCATAAAATAGGATGCTTACCAGCCGCGCTATCGCGGGGTGTGACCTTCTGTTTACCCTAAGCAGATGTTTGTGGACGCCCTCTACCAAAGTCGACGGATCTTTTTCCCACAAAGTCTCAAAGAGAGATCTTTTATATCTACTTATCGCTTTCGGACTATATATCTCGTCCAATAATTTCCCCAATAATTTTCTCTCATGAGGATCCTTCTCCTGATTCATAAGCTCTTCTTTTGTTTCTTCGATCTGTTTTTTATCCATGCCGTACGCCGGAAGCTGTTTGTGGTCACCCACGAGGATCACTTTCCCGCTCGGCTTTGCCCAACTTGCGGGAAGCAAGGTCTCGGCAAGCGTCGCGCGGCCGGCTTCCTCGACAATCACCACATCGAAACCTCCCTCATAATACTCCTTCATTCTGCCTTCTTTTTTCAGGTTCAACCCGGAGATAAAACCGTTCGTCGTCCCCAACACCACACATCCTTTCCCCTTATCCGCCATTTCTTTTAACCTGCTGTCTCTCTCTTGCCACTCATCTCTCAAACGAGGATCGATCGCCGTTTCGGCGCTACCGACACGCGCGAACTTTAGCCTGTCCCCGTTATTTTTCAGGTCCAAAAGCTTTACCGCTAAATTATCTATTCCCGGATTGGATTGCGACACGACCAGGACCTTTTTTCCCTGATCATACAATTGTCTGATCATTTCAACGGTTACCATCGTTTTACCCGTCCCGGGCGGACCCTGCACCAAGACGAGCGGAAGTTTGTCATCAAGCCCCGCCTCAACGGCTTTTTTCTGCGCGTTGTCTCTCAATATCCTTTTATCCTTAAAATTAATTCTGGTTGCGCTAACCTTGGACCCCGTTGGGTTAGCAAGCCCTAAAAGATGATCCATCGGTCTATGCCCTGTGGACGGCTGTCTATTATCCACGCCTACTCTGGATCGGATATTCAATACAGCCGACCTTAAAAGGTTCCTCCTAAGAACAAGGCTCGAGTCTTGAACTCTTCGTATCGTTCCGGTAGTTAACACCCCGGGCTGTAACGCTTTTTGTTTGTCTTCATTACTAAAAAAATCAAAAACAACGCGTTCTTTTGTTATTTCGACGGCCTTAAGAAAGATCTGTATTTTTTTGCCCTCCGGCGGCCCTGTTATCATCACATACGCTTCTCCGGATGTAACCGCCGTCGTAATATCCTCTATTAATTTCTGTCCATTTTTGCCGGGGGAAGAGACGTCGTCATAGGATATTTTGGAAACAGACATCTTCATTGAACTTTTGTCTATTTCCGCTCTACCAAAACTATATTCAAGACAATTATTCCCACCGTTACCGCGCTTCAATCTCTGTCTAATGCTTAGATTTTCCGCCGTTACATGATTATCTATAATGGCAAGATGCGTATCAAGCCTTAACGCGACAAGCTGAGCTCGCGAATCTGCGCTAAGTTTATCCAGAACTTTCTTTTCCGCTTCCCCATAGGTGAATAGATTCTTCCCCTCTTTGCCATACTCCAATACTTTTGCGTAATAACCCAACTCATAGGCCTTCTTTATGGCTCGCATAAAGATCCTGAGCGGCAAAGGATCACACCCTATATCTATTACCGCCTCTTTGATCCCTTTAAGCACCCTGTCAAAATCCTTTTCCTTCAGATCATTTCTGCTAATAGTCGTTTCGAGCGCTACAAGCCTAGCCAAAGCGTCTTTCTTTTTCTGTTCACGATAAGCCTGGGATCTTTTGTCTTCAATACCTTTTTTAATAAACGCAAGCCGCTCTATTTTTTGTTTACCGGGTATATATTCTCTGCTTTTGTCCAACAGGCTTATTGCCTCATTATACAGACCGCAAGCGGCGGCTTTTTCACTTGTCCTCAACAATATGTCAAATGCCGCATCCGTAAAACCAATATCCCTAAAAGCCTTTATTATCAGCTCCGATATATCGTCAACATTATCAGCTGTAAAAGGCGTTTGTTTGAGCAAGTCCTTGACAGGCGAAAGTAAACTTCTGGCCGTACTTTCCCTCTCTTTTTGCCTGTCAATATCTGCAAGTAGATCCCCTATCCTTTTATCATCCGGATATTTTCGTAAAAGAACCCTTAATTCTTTCTCGGGATTGCGGCTCTGCGACGCGTCAATTATATCCCGGATCTTCCTCATAAAAGCTTTTGCCGGCTTGTCACCAACTTCTTTTGTAAGCCTAATTGCCCCGTCATAATCTCCCGACTTATAATATTTTTCCGCATCCGCCATTTCTTGGGCATAAACAGCTTCTGTCTTAATGTTCTCTGCAAAGCGTCTTGCCATTTCTTCGTCTTCATCAAGTTTTTCATCAGTTCTCGCGTCGGCATCCGATCCGGTTTTAACAGCTTTTTTTACAGAAACGAACTTTTCTTCCAGAAAAGTCACCCCAAACAGCTTCATCTCTAGCGTAATCGCGATTTTATACAGCTCAGTTGCACGATCAAAGTTCAAGCTCTGATAATCACTCCTTGCTTCAATAATCAAGCTCGCGATCTCATGACAGGCATTCAGCTGCTCCGAAATTTCCTCGTCAAGGGTGCTTTTTTTAGTAATATATGCTGTCTTAACCGCTGCCAACACCGCATCCATCTCGCCCCTACTTAAATATGTCTTTGTCCGTTTCAGATGTTCCCGCGCCGGTAATTTACACGCAATAATCTCTGACAATTCCCTGATCCTTGTTGCCAGATCCGCATCTTTTCTCGCGTTTTTTCCACCATAGATGGCTCCGAATGTTCTATCAAATTCATCAAGGAATTCAAAATTTACGCTATCCCCGTCCTCAATATATACTACAAATTGTAATATTTCTAATCTTGCGGGCAAAGACAGGATCGAACTATCCAACTTCAATATTTCCTGCAGAGTCTTAAGGAATTTTTGCCTTTCCGATTCCGTATGCCACCTGTATTCAAATTCAATCAGTTTATGCACATCGGCTACGATCTTACCGCAGGAATAAAAATCAATGATCTCTTTTACATGTTCTTTTAGCTTACCGTCCGTATCGAATATCTTTATCCTGCCGTTTTTCCGCCAGTCAAGTTCAACAGCCATGAACATCAAAGCTATTTTCGAGGATAAAGTAACCGAATCTTCCTCTTTGGCCTCATCGAGCATACGCTCAATATTAGCCATTTTTTCCTCGAGCGTGCCGTGCCCGTCGGCAAGCGATTCGATCATCATATCCAGTTTCACGGGGAAAGACGATTCTCTCTCTTTAATTTTCTCCCTTGCGAACCTTGATATCTCCTCCACCTTTTCTTTTTCTCCCTTCT
>JAQUNB010000111.1 GCA_028717825.1 Candidatus Omnitrophota bacterium | reverse complement strand
CATGCGGTCAACACGCCCGGTACGGGAGAATTCGATGTTGAATCGCTTAGTGACGAATTTATCGAGCGGCATGCGGTCATTCAGTTCAGGCCCTTGCCTCCGGCCGGAATGATGAACTATCTCGTTGCGATGGGCGCCGACAAAACTACAAGGGTCAATCCTAAACTTATCGGGAACGTGAGACGGGATACTGCCGGCAATCCCGTGATGCAGAACGGTGAAGAAAAATGGGATGGCTTGATCGGGGTCGTGCAGTATTTGGCGAATAAGAAGAAAGCGAACCCTCTTGATAAAAATCTTCCGCCGCGTGTGCCCGGGATGAGGACACTCAAAAATTTGGTCAAAAACATATACAGCTATTGGGATACGGACGCGGCGCTTACTAATGATAAGCTACAAGAACTTCTTTTTGATAAATTTCTTCAAAACTTTGTCATGCATGCCGAAGCCGGTAAACGCGCCAAATGGGCCCTTGTTATAAGAGACGCGTTCAAGGATGCCGGGCTCTGGACCGATGATACCGCCAAAGATGCGCTTTTAGAATATCTGGCGGGCGAAGATGTGATAGTGATGAAACTTCCGCTTCTTAAAAAGCCGGATACGAAAGAATATAATTTTGACCAGATTCTTGTGTATCTGCAGGAAAACACCAGAGGCAGTGCTGTTGACGGAAAAATAGAAGAACTCTCAAGGCTTGTAGAGGAGCTTAAAAAAGACTGGGAAAAGCTGCCTTTTAGTGAAGAGCTGAAGAAGATGCATATAATGAGAGAGGTATGGCAGATCCTGAATTTAATCCGGATCCACCGTAAAGGTACAGGATATGATTGCCATTCCGATACGAATTTAGACAAAATGGAGCAGATACAGGAGTCGATACAGGCGCATGTTCTTAAATATGACTGGCCGCCGTCATTTATCGAGAAGGAACAAAGTTATGAGGATCTGATAAAAAGTTATGAGAAAGGAGCATTTGCTCAAAGCCATCCTTCAGATGAAAGGATATATATCCTCGTTGAAAAACTGATCGTTAATATTGAAGATATGGAGTATGCCGAAAGTATCTCCAAAAAAGTCATTGGTAAGATAGAGGAACTTAAGCTGGATGAACCTATGCTTCATAAGATCGGCCGCGAACTAAGAAGCCTGATAAGCACATATGAGTGTGTCGGCCGTTTGAGCAGTGATGTGTTCCCGGAAAATGCACAGCTTAAGGAATTAAAAAACAGAATAGGCGAGATCGCCGACAAAAGTCCTCTCCGGTCCGCCGACATAGAGAGCATATACAATGAGATAAAGAGCGGAGAAGATGAGATCGTGCTTGGGGATCTCGTAAAAAAGAATGACGCAGTAAAGGAAAAGAAACGATCCTTGAGAATAGTATGTAACGATATTATTACGATGAAAAACAAAGATGAAATACTAAGATATTTAGAAACGGTGAACTATCCTTTGAGATCGGTATATAACGGCGTGATCGCGATGTTGATAAGAATGGAGGGACAAGACGAGGGCGATGTGATCCATGGATTTGAAAACGCCGGGATAGTTTATGACTATTGGCGCGCAAAAGTAAAACTGCGTGAGGGGCGGGGCGAAGTGCCTCTTAAGGCAGAAAAGCCGGTAGTTGCTCCTAAACCGGATCCAGCGGGAGGAAGCGGGGGAAATATCAGTAAAGAGATATTTACTCTTGATGAAATAACCAACGAAATTTTGAAAAAAGTTATTTCTCCCGATACAAAAGGGAGTGTTTTTGCCCGATCGGCCGGAATACTGCAAGATCTTATGGAGCTTAATGAAGATATTATTACGAAGGAACTGATCGATATGCTTGAAAGACGAATGAGCGAAGTGTTCGATCCGGACGATGATCCGGCTGAAGTAAAAGTCGCGGCAATAAATGCGGCCCAAAAAGCTGTCAAAATAGAAACTCATTTGTCATTGGGTCTAAGTGGCGCATTACATCCATGCCTGATCGATCAGGATGATAGAGTGGTGGATGCCGCATATGAAGCGGCCAGAGAAAATATCAGCGAAAATTCATTTGTGTATGAAATAGATCTTACAAAGAGCTTCGAGAATATAATAGATGCCGGTGAAGTAGAAGATCAAATATGGACATTGATCAGAATAGAGAGCTCATATAGAGCGAATAAGGGCAAAATCATTGGGGAAAAGGAATTAGAAAAAATAATTAGGATGACGAGATCCGAGGATGATAATCTTAGGAAAAGCGCCATAAGAACGATCGTCGAATTAATAAAGATCGGGAGTATCGAAGAAGCCGCTAAGAAAGGGATCATAAAAACAGCGCTTGAAAATTCCGGCGCCGGTGATATGAAAAAATGGATAAGTGCGTTAGAAATGGTGGCAGAGTTCGTTAAAATCGACCCATCATGCGTCCCGCCCACGGTTGCGGATGTTTTTTCGAGTATTATACGGAACAAAAAAGTTGATTCTACTGTTAGGGGAAAGGCCGCCAAAGCGTTTAAAGAAATGATCAAAGCCAAAAATATTTCCCATAAGTCAATAGATTTGGATCTCATTAAGGCGTTGAGCGATGATTTTATTAAGGACCCGACCGATAACGAAAGGCGGGTAAACGCCATCGAGGCGGTTGTTGAAGCCGCAAAATATGATCACAGTATATTGACTGATAGCGTAGTTAAAGCGTTTATATGCGCGACAGGCGATCTTTATGCCCCGGTCCGCGAATTCGCGGCGGAAGGTATTGTCGAAGTTGATAACAAATCAACACCGGCTGAAATTAATAAAATTATGGCCGAGTTGATCCAAAGATTACAAAGTGCTAATGAGAATTGGAGATTAGGCGCTCTAATAGCGATCCGGAAACTTATAATTAAGAACATCCGGAACTTTATAAAAACCGAAGGTCTTTTAGAGGGATTAATACAGAAGACGGTCAGCGGGCATAGCAAAATAAAACAGATAGCGTCGGAGATAGCGGTAGAGATCATAGAAAAAACCAAATCACAGGATGAAATAGACCGGATAATTAAAGAAAATGTTAATAATTTAGATTCGCCAGACTATTTAGTGCGTTCAGGCGCGATAACGGTGCTTGCGGCTTTTCTGCCCGCGCATCCGGAACTTTTAACGAATGCGGTAAAAGAAAACATTATGAGATCATTGTCCAGCAATGAAGATCTAATAGAGGACGCCGCGGTGTTTTTCCTCGGCAAGATTGTTGAGGGTAAAATTAATAAAAAAGAAATAGTGAGCGAAGGGGCCGCGGCAATAAAACGGGATATTCTGCCCGGCGGTGGAATGGATGGATCGTGTTCGGCCCAAGAATTACTCGCAAAGATAGATGCAGAAATTAAAGCGGCGCGGAGTGAGGCCGAAAAGAAAAGTAAAACTCTAAAAGGAAAAAATAATATAAAGACTCTGTTCGATACGTTTGTTAAGCAGTTAGGTCTAAAAAAAGCGAATATTCGCGAAAGAGCGATCCAAATGGTAGGGGAATTGACGGAAGCACAGCCTGATCTGGCTACACAGGAGGTATTAAATAGGTTGACCACGTTATTGGATGAGAAAGTGTCGCCGCTTGTTGAAAGTAGCGCGAGATCAATAGGCAAGATCATAAAAGTGCGCCCCGATCTGGACGCGCGAGCGGCATTAGATAATATAAAAGAGAGATTGAAAAAGGGTATAATCGGCGACAATAACGCGCGTGCCGCGGGGGCACAAATGATAGGCGATATAGTAGAAGCAGTTCCGGCCGTAGATGCTAAAGCGATATTAGATGAGCTGATAAATACAATGAAAGATCCTGCTAAAGGATTTTGGCGGATTCGAGATGGATTAATACAGGCTATAGGTAAAGTAGTGAAAGCCCGGCCCGAAACAGCCGATCAGGCTATATTGGATATGTTGGGCGAAGAAGCGGGTTCTAAAGGGCCTACAGAGATAACCGGAAGCGCGGCGCGGGCGATAGGCGAAGTTATAGAAGCAAAACCGGCTCTGAATGCGCAGAAAGCCTTAGCTGTTCTTATAGATCTTTTGGCCTATGGTAATGAAAGAATCCATGAGAACGCCGCGCAATCAATAGGAAAGATCGTAAAAGCGCAGCCGGCGTTGGATATAAAAACGATATTTGATCGGATGGTCGCGGATCTTGATGAGGATCCGCCGCGGCCGGGTGTGATACAGGCGATAGGTGAAATTGTAGAGGCGAGGCCTCTTTTCGATTTTGATATATGGGAAGTATGCGCCAAATTATTAACATCGCGGTTATTAACACTGCAAGAAGGAGAAAAAACGGCGCAAGCCATATTTAAAATAATGAAAGTAAAAGCTAAAATAATGAAGGGTGACGCGACCTTGGAATCGCGGCTTTCTGCGATTGAAAAAGAAATAATCAATCAAATTATGTCGCAGGATCCGGGAGGCAATACAAGAGAGGCTCAGGCCGGATTATTGCAGGCTCTGGGTGAGATAGTAAAAACAAAAACAGAGCCTGATGCTCAAGCATTGTTGGATAGTTTGGGCGAGAAACTGTGTGATAAATCATGGGAAGTTTCGGAGAACGCAACAGCGGCAATAGGTGAGGTAGTAAAAGCGCAACCCAACTTGAATGCAGAGACAATATGGAATAAGTTGCTCGCGCAATTAACAACTCGTCAAGAATGGATGGTCCGCGCCGCTTCCGCGCGAGCGATAGGAATAATCATAGAAGCTAAACCCGATCTGGCTTCGCAAAATGTGTTGGACATATTAGCCGAGAAATTAGATGCCGGGAAACTTAAGGTTCCCGTAGAAAATAATGTTTACATAGAAATCGCTAAGGCAATTAGCAAATTGATAGAAGCACGCCCCGGTTTAGACACAAGATCGGTGAAAGAAAAAATGGATAAGATGTTTAAGAGTCGCGATAATAGTGAGGGTCGAATGGTATTCGCTCGGGTTATGATCCAAATAATAAAAAGTAATGAACAGAAAACTGACGATGTTGGCCGTATCATCCGGCTTAGACGACTCGAAGCGCGCCGCGAGACCCTCCACGAGCTTGCTACGATAGAGAAGGAGATCGGCGCGGTGGAGGAACAGATCACGAAGAGCGAAGAGCGTCAAAAAACATCCGGCAAGAAAGAACGGCGGTTGGTTTATAACGACGACGGGACGGCGCTGAACAAAGATTTTGGAAAAAACAAGAACGGTGTGATACAACAGGATGACGGTGCTTTTTCTAACCCCGGCGGGATAGCGATAG
>JAQUNB010000110.1 GCA_028717825.1 Candidatus Omnitrophota bacterium | reverse complement strand
CTTCCCGTATTCTTCTTCACCGCGCGATCCATAATGAGCTATTATTCGCTTCTTAAATTCCTTGCTATCTATTACCAGCTGAGTAAATTCCCATGGTTGTCGTATAAAATCCAAGAATTCATACCTAATATCGCTCACCGTAACTTCAGAGGGAATTTTTCCATTAAAATTCTTTGATAGACGTTGCCAGAAAGCAGGCAAATTTACGCCTTTTTTCCAGCCGGCGGCTGCGCCTGTATTCCCAGGGTCTTCTATCATCTTTTCCACCTGAGAACGAACAACCGATTTAATAATTTCGGGCGCGGTCCTATAATTATTAAGTTCCGGGATGTTCCCGATTGCCGATATCAAATTATTCCGTTTCAATGGTGAGAGATTGCGAATATCCGATCTCAGTATGTACCTGTAAGGTTTTGCAGTACCCGTTAAGTCTAGTACGCCAGCCTGATATAACTGACGAAGTTCGAGCTTTACCGTCTCGAGTGAGAGGCTCGTCTTTTTGTCTTTTTTCTCCCTTAAGCCGCTGTCAAAAATATCCAGAGCGTTGAAATCTTTTTCTAAATCATCCTTACAGTATTTTATTATGCTTCCAAGACAACTTGCCGGCGAACCCCAAGACTTGTAGACTCCATTATTAAGAAATCCTCCTCCAGACGGGGGCGTTGATGGACGGTTTGCATCGGGAGAAGCTTCCTGTTCAGTATTAGCCCGTCCCCGGCTGTATAATGAATGTGCCGTACGCCATAAATCAAGTAACTCGTCCCAAAGAAATGAATTGCCCACGAAAAAGTAAAAACTTCTCGCCCCATCTCGTTCCAATAAAAGATCGAACTTAAATGCATGTGCTGAACCAACCGCAATTATATGAGGCCTTTCTCTTTCAATAACTTCTATCCCATAAATATCGCTTCTGATTGCTGTCAACGCAGGACGCAATGAATCCGGCACGAGATCATCAAAAAAATAATCATTTCCCATCTCTGACGTTATTTTATCTCTATCTTCCGATATCCAGCCTTGAACATCTTGACTATTTATCGGAATAAGATCGAATCCTTCGTCAAGTAACCACAATGCCAGAATTTCTGCATGGTGCTTATTACATTTGATCGCATTTCTATAGGCTGCTAACTTAGCCGGAGTATTGGCATCCGCCTTCTTGCCACGAATAGTACCAGATTTAGCATATTCCCGTTCGGCTTCGACAAAATCTTTGAGATGTTGTAATTGTATGGCCGGTATGATTTCATAAGCTACGCTAATAGCTTGTCCAGGATTGGCCTCACGGATAGCTTTAAAAGCAGCTTTTATATTGACTATATTGATCAGGTCGTGATCATACCCAACGATAATAGGATCGTAACCGTCTTGCCTCATTTTAGTTAACAGGTCTTTAGGATATATCTCTCGAAATATCTTATCGCCCTCTTTTTTCATAGCCGACAAATTTGTTTTAAGGGCTCCGGGGAATCTAGTATTTCCTATCAACAACATTTCTTTGTCTACGTGACTATCGCCATGCGCCGCAAGGTTAACATCCTTTTCCTTGATCGCTTGATCGTCGTATCGCGAAAAAATATCCATTAAATATGCGTAATCTATTTTATCAGCATATTCTTCATAAAGGCTACGAGGTATCGGGTGACATTTTTTGTTAATTATTTCGGCTATTTCAATAGCGGTCTTCTCGTAATAGTCGGTTTTTAGTAAGCTTCCAACGCTTACAGGGGTATCGATATAGTTTTTGATCCAGCCTCTCATCTCTTCCGGCTTTAATCCAAGCTTATTTCTAAGCACTTCCCAGTTTTTGATCTCATCAAATGCGTGTTGACGCATATCCTCATCATTGTACAAGGCGCTATCTATATAAATTACAGGTCTCTTATAATACTTGCCTAACCCCTCATGGCTAAACTGGCCTGTCTTACTTAGTAATTCCGGAATAGCGATAAGCTCTATTTTGCCCTCCACCCCTTTAATTTTGACCATCTCCTTTTGAAGGTTTTCATAGCCTATTTCTTCTATTTTGTGTCTGATATGGTCATTCACTAACGAATGCGGCGGAAGAAGCTGTGCGGTCAAAAACAGTTTTCTAAACTTTTCATTTTTCGTACGCAACGAAGGCGCCAATTTATTATCCTGGACCAGACCGGAAGAAAGAACGTTATTTTTCTTTGCGGTAGAAAATAGCTTCTCCTCCTGTGCCCAACTTACAGCATTAGTAAACAAAAAGATCCCTGCGAGAATAACCGCAAGGGTTTTCTTTAGAAACAATACATTTTTGAGTGAAAACATACCAATCATGTTATTTACACCCGTTAGTAACGTTAATTTATTAATCAAATATAAAGGTACATTTTGTTATACGTTACATTCATAACGTTGTCGAGGATAATTATAACATTTTTGTTATTCCATTAAACAGTTATATTTCTTCATTTTGTATTTCTAACATGGCTGCGGTGTTACCCCACATCTGTCCGGTAAAAATAGGCGTTTTTTAAGATAGGTGTTAGACAAAAATCTCGAATTTTGCCAGCTGAGCGCGCAGGTCTTCGGGCGATGTGAATTGGTAGGCACGAACACCCGCGATCCTCGCGCCCGAGATAAGGTCTTCTCTGTCATCGGTATAAAATATCTCTTTTGGAAGGCATCCGCTTAAGTTTATGGCCTCGCGGAACATTTTGGAATGCGGTTTGTGTTTCCCGATCTTATACGAAAGCACATAACCGTCAAAGATACTAAGTACATCATATTTTTTCACCAGAAAATTGTAGTGGGATTCGTTCGTGTCGGAAAACATGAACAACTTTATGTCCGGATAGAGTTTTTTGATGTTCAGTAAGATCTTTTCGCTTTCCGGGTACAGGTCGAATATATTGTTCCACGCGGCATAAAACTCGTTATACTTCATATCCATCCGAAAAAATCTCTTCGTTTTATTATAAAACTGCGAAGAGTTTATCTTCCCTTCCTGATATGCCCGCATATTATCCGACTCCGCGAAATAACGGATCAGCTTATCTTTATTATTTTTGCAAAAAGGTAAAAAACCTTCTTTTAGTTTCTCCAGGTCAACTTTAACAATAACATTGCCCAGATCGAATAATATGGCTTTAATTGTGCTCATGTAAATTCTCCATTATAGTGAATCGGCCCCCGGGACACGGCCCTCGTTGTTCGGGTTTCGATTATTATAAAAGCATTTTTAGATTCCCGCTTTCGCGGGAATGACTATAGAGTAGCGAACCACGAAACCCGAAACCCTAACCCCAATCGTCTATCGTCCATCGTCTCTCGTCCTTCGTCCCTCGTAACGTGAGCTAGTTCTTAGTCTATAGTCTATGGTCTATGGTCTGACAACTCGTCTCCATCGTTACTAACAGTATTTTTCCCTAAAGATCCTTATCCCCTTCTCCACAAGCTCCCGCGACCCCGGGTATTCTACTTTATCTAACGCTTCTTTCTCACCGAACCACGCGGCTTCTTGGATCTCCGCGGTTTGAACTATGAGTTTATCCTCACCCGTTAGTTCCATAAGATAAATGTGCACCGTTTTAAATATCCTTTTACTGCCAAGCGTAAAATAATATTCCTGCCTGCCGATCTCCTGTAAAATGCGGCAATTTTTTAGACCGGTTTCTTCGCCGACCTCTCTTACCGCAGCGAGCTCGGGCGTCTCGCCTCTCTCAATATGGCCTTTCGGCCATGTCCAATGGCCATAGCCGTCCTTTATGAGCAGGACTCTCAGATCTTTTCCGTTCCTTTTAATGACCACTCCGCCCGCGGCAAATTGTTTTTCCATGTCTCTCCTCTTGTCGTATCGTGACTAGTGACTTGTGGATAGTGTCTCGTTGTTCGGGTTTCGTGATTCGTGGTTATCACGAGTAAGTTACTTGAGGTTAATTCAGGTTAATAAATGTTACATGAGGGTACAATTCGTTGCTGCGAGAGAAGCAACTTTAAGTAACCTAAATTAACCTCAATTAACCTTATGTAACATTATGCGTTACAACTCAATCACTCGCCCGTCGTCCTCATTTGAGCTATCGAGTGAAGAAGTCTCCGCTTTCCAAAGTTCATAACTTGCCGGCGCGAGTTCCTCGAGGAACCTGCTCCGTCTCGAGACAACCGTTCCCTTTTGGTAATCATACCGTGTTAAAGGATGCAACAAATACAGATATCTTTTGGCCCTGGTAACAGCTACATAAAAAAGTCTTCTTTCCTCTTCCATCTCCTTATTGTCGATGTAAGATTTCGCATGCGGGAACTGCCCCTCACTAAGCCCTATCACCAGAACAGCGTCCCATTCAAGCCCCTTAGCCTGATGGATCGTCGAGAGGACAAGATATTCTTCGTCTTCCTGATTTCCGGTAAGCGTTTCCCCTCTAAAATTTTCCCTAAGCATGATATCGTTCAGAAATTCACTTACCGTTTTGTATTCATGCGAGAAGTTCACAAGTTCATGTATGTCGTCGACCCTGTCTTTGGCGTTGTCAAAATTTGTAAGCACGTGCATCTCATAACCTGATTCAAGTATAGTATTTATTATCTCGCCGGGAAGCGCCGCGGCACCGGGCGATGTGATCGCTTCCATGATCTTTCTGAATTTTTCATATCCTTTACCGGCCTTTTGCGGGACCATATTCCCGATATTGTGACTGCGGATAAAAGCCATAATATCCCGGCCGCTTTTAATAAAAACCTCGTATATCCTCTCGGCGTATCCCGGCCCTATCCCCGGGCACAAGGTCAAAGCGCGTATCCACGCTATCTCGTCCTGCGGGTTAACAAGTATCCGCATATACGCCAGCACATCTTTTATATGCGCCTGCTCGAAGAACCGGATACCGCCCCTCACCACATAGGGTATACCTCTTTTAACAAGTTCCATCTCAAGCTCCGCGGAATGATAATGGGCCCTGAACAGGACCACCATCTTCTTCAGCTCCACCCCATCCTCTCGCATTTCCAAGATCCTCTGTGAAACGAATTTTGCCTGTGCATAAGGGTCGTTCACCTCAACAAGCGCCGGCTTCTCAAAAGACGGGCTCACCGCCCTGAGCTCTTTTTCAAACTGCTCTTCGTTATTCAGGAGAGAATCATTCGCAAGATCCAATATTTCCGGGGTTGATCTATAGTTTGTCTCGAGTTTGAAGATCTTCGCTTCCGGATATTTTTTCGGGAATTGAAGTATATTTTCGACCTTCGCACCCCTGAAAGAATAAATAGATTGGGCATCG
>JAQUNB010000109.1 GCA_028717825.1 Candidatus Omnitrophota bacterium | reverse complement strand
GACAGACTCATAATCGCGCTTGATGTGGACACAAAAGAAGAAGCGCTAAAACTTATCGACACGCTCTCGCCTGAAATCGACGTGTTCAAGGTCGGGATAGCGCCGTTTACGGCGTTCGGTCAAATTTTACTGGATAAACTGGATTCTCTGGGGAAAAAAGTTTTCCTGGACTTAAAATTTCATGATATCCCGAACACCGTGAAAAACGCCGCATACGCGGCGGCCCAAAAAAATGTTTTCATGATGAATTTTCACTGTCTAGGCGGCGAAAAAATGATGAAGGCGGCGGTAGAGGGAGCCGCGAAAGCGGGAAGCGAGAAGAAACCTTTACTTTTGGGCGTTACGATGCTTACAAGTATGGATGAAAAGGAAATGAAAGAGCTCGGCATGACCGGAACCATTTTCGATAAAGTGACGGCCCTCGCGCTTTTGGCTAAAAAAGCCGGGCTTGACGGCGTTGTCGCGTCCGCGAAAGAAGCGGGAGAGATCAAGAAAAAAGCCGGAAAAGATTTTTTAGTTGTTACGCCTGGTATCCGCCCGGCATGGGCCTCGCAGGATGACCAGAAAAGGATACTCACTCCGCGCGAGGCGGTATCCGCCGGAGCCGATTACATCGTCGTCGGACGGCCCGTGATAGCGGCGGCTGATCCGCTTGAGGCCGCGGGAAAAATATTGAAAGAGATAGGCTAAAACCTGGTTTGTAAATATTTGCGCTGGTATGGAACAGGCAAGCCTGTTCCATACCGAACATGAGATAAAATACAGTAGGGCACAGTCACGACTGTGCCCTACAAACACAGATGTTTGAGAACGCAATGGTAATACGAAAAAGAAGCTTCAAACATTAACAAAACATAAATAGGAGAGAAAAATGCAGAACATGGAAATATTGGAAATTTTTCGCAAAGTCGGAGCGTATAGGCAAGGACATTTTTTACTTTCAAGCGGGCTCCACTCCGGCGGATATCTTCAGTGCGCGCTTGTTTTGCAGGATCCGATAATCGCGGGAAGATTATGCGCGGCGCTGGCGGC
This sequence comes from Candidatus Omnitrophota bacterium, assembly GCA_028717825.1. Classification (GTDB taxonomy): domain Bacteria; phylum Omnitrophota; class Gorgyraeia; order Tantalellales; family Tantalellaceae; genus JAQUNB01. The sequence continues at coordinate 4,273 of JAQUNB010000109.1, read as the reverse complement.
AAAATTTCGGGCGCAAGAGCCCGATGTTGTGATCGGCCCGGCGATGGGCGGGATCGTCATCGCGTATGAGCTCGCGCGGGCGCTGGGTGCGCGGGCGCTATTTACCGAAAGGGACGATACCGGCCAGATGATACTGCGGCGCGGGTTCAAAGTATACCCAGAAAATAAAGTGCTGGTCGCGGAAGACGTGCTGACAACGGGCGGATCCGCGAAAGAAGTGATCGCCTTATTAAAAAAAGAGGGGATAACTCCGGTTGGAGTGACCTCGCTTGTTGACAGAAGCGCCAAACTGATAGATTTCGGCGGAATAAAACATGAAAGCCTTATTAAACTTGATATACCCGCGTTTGAAAAAGAGCTGTGCCCCCTTTGCAAAGAAGGCCTGCCGTTAGAAAAACCGGGTTCGCGCAAGGAAAAAAAGTGAAATATTTTGTTATGACACACGCGGGAAGGGTAGAAGTTATTTTATAAATGACAAAACGGTTTGTGTGGGAACGGTTTTAAACCGTTCCCTACAAGTGAATGAAACGTAGGGAATAGGCATGCCTATTCCCTACACGCATCTGCACTTACCTGTGTTTGTAAAGCACGGACGCGACTGTGCCCTACATTTATGTAAAGAACGAGATTGCTTTGTCGTCCCGCCACTTTTGGTGGCGAGACTCCTCGCAATGACGATATGGGTATCAGGTGGGAAAATCATGAGTATGGATAAAGGCACACTGTACATCGTAAGCACCCCGATAGGGAACCTTGAGGATATAACTTTAAGAGCGATCCATATTTTGAAAGAGGTGGACCTTATCGCGGCGGAGGACACGCGTAAATCTAAGATCCTTTTGGGGAACTACAATATCCAAACACCGCTTACGAGTTATCACTCTTATAACATTGCGCACAAGACAGGCGGGCTTGTCGGAGAAATACTACAGGGGAAAAATATCGCTATTATTTCCGATTCCGGGACACCCGGGATCTCTGATCCGGGGAGCCTCCTAATAAGCGAATGTATCAAGAAAGATATCCCCGTTGTGGCCATCCCGGGTCCGACGGCGTTGATCACAGCGCTTACCGTATCCGGCAAACCTACCCATAAGTTCGTATTCGAGGGGTTTTTATCGAACAAATCCGCCCGAAGGAAGAAACAACTCGAAGCGCTTAAGCAGGAAGAACGCACCGTGATCATTTATGAATCCCCGCATCGGATAATTAAATTTTTAGAAGACTTTATTGAAGTTTTCGGAGACAGGGAACTTGTTATAGCGCGAGAACTTACAAAAAAATTCGAAGAGATCAAAAGATCCAAAGCAAGCCTCTTATTAGAACATTTCTCTACAAACAAACCCCGCGGCGAATTTATAGTTATTTTCTGAGTTTTCTCCGGATAAACCAAGCGATTAAGTGACTCGTATCCCGGCCCACGTCTCTCGGGTTCCGACCCATGTTACGAAGGACGAGGGACGATCGTTCGCTGCGCTCACTAGGACGAGAGACGATTAGATTCAGGGGGGGGCGGGTTTTGGGATTCGTCTATCGTCCATCGTCTTTCGTTTCTCGTTCTAAAAATCTATGGTCTGTCTAAAGTTCGTTTCCATCGGCACTACATACCACATACTATATACCAACGTGTCCTCCCCTCAGTGCCCCAACCGCATGTTAAGAATCAAAAAGTATGTAACTTTTTATTGGACTAAGCTAGGACGACGTGTATAATATAACTATTTCATAAGCTAACGAAAACGTAATAAAGTCAGCGAGGGAGTTTTTGCCGAACACAAAGAATAAGCTCATAAGTAATACCAAGGATAAAATGAATAAATATAGTCATACAAAATGGTTTAAAACTATAACAATATTAGTAATCTGCCTGTTCACCATGGATACACTTTCATGGGCGTATCCGGATTATGCCAAGTCCCAGACCATATCTGTTGGAAGCGGATTTCAGAAAGGCCTCGATTTTCCCGGAGCTAACTCGCTCCGGGAAGTTCTCCCTTTAGAGGGAAGTCAACTATTTGCCATGCTTTACGCGACGCGATATTTGTTAGAAGATGGGAAGGAAATAGAATTTTTTAAGGATATTATGCGGGCAGAACTACCCAAATCGGTTTTTGATAAAATTATATTCGAAAAAATAAAAGTAAGAGAAGATATCGGGATGATCGAAATACCGTACGAAATTGAAAAAGGGAAAGAACGCAAGATCCAAGTCGGCATCAAGGGAAAAGTAAACGAAACAAAGCTTAATGGCACAAGAGTTGAAGTGCCGGGAAAATTTATAATTAATATCCCTCTAGAAGAGGAAACGACAGCGTCAGACATCGATATGTCCGGAGCGAACGGGAAAGGGTTTCCGGACGCGGGGGAAACAGTTGATGTTGAAACGATCCAAACGGAAAACGCGAAATGGATAACCGAAAAATATCCGGAAGATTTTGCAATAATCCCGCTAAGAACTTTAAACGAACTTTTAGCAGTTATTCAAAAGAAAGCAATAGCATACGATCCAAAGGTGATCAAAGAGCAGGTCAAAAATATATTTTCAACCATCGATAAAAACGCAGGTATCTATGCAAAAGATACACACCAAGCGCTTACAACAATATGCAATGCAGCAGAAGAGGATAAGACCGGCACATACGGAACGTTATTGAGTATGGAACTTTTGTTTATGATCGCAAAAAATGTTCCCCAAAAAGGACCTATGAGAATAGACAAAACATATGAAGCGCTTAGAAATTTATGCGAACAAACAACGAAAGACAATATGGGCATTTATAAAAAATTAATCAACAATGCATTGTTGGCCACTGTTGCGCAAGGGGAAGAAGAGAGGCAGGGAGCAACGTATGCCGCGCTTAACGCTTTATGCAAAATAATATCGAACGAAAAAGAAAACCTCGGCAAAGCGATGATAAACAACAGAATGCTGATCGATGTCGCGAACAATTTCGGATCCAATAGGAGCGTGGCATACGATGATCTAAAAAACCTGTACGAGGCGATGGCGAAGGACAAAACCGGTATTTACAAAAAAATAGTAAGTTACAGATTATTGTCTGCCATCGCGCGCAAGAGTGAAAATGTGATTTTACCGAGGACATATAACGCTCTCGATCTTTTATGCGGCGGAGCCGCCAACGATAGAACCGGGCGATATAGACGATTAATAACCAATATATTTTTGGTAACCATTGCACGAAAAATGTCAGGCATATATTTAAATAGAGCGCTTGAAATACTTCAAAGATTAGGAGATAAAGCAGCCAAGGACGAAGCCGGTGTTTACGACGTACTGATAAATAGAGAAATATTTGAAATAATCGCGAAAAACAGTAAAGAGCCCCTCAGGTATGAATATCACGAACTCTTTGCTTTATGTGAAGCAGTAGCTAAGGGGACCGTTTATGAACAAGGAACAATTTCTAATGATTCGGAACTTCCTTTTGAAGCATTAGGTGTCTATTTAAAACATCTTAAAATTGCCGGAAACACCGAAAGATACAAAAAGTATGTAGCAATACTTGTTAAACATATCCCGCATAACTGCAGTTTTAGAAAAAAAGTTGACAAAGCATATCAGAAGATATTCGACCAACAATTCCCCGACGGCAAAGGCCCGGATGCGACTGGCGGAGACAACGGGGAGGAACTTGTGGAGCCGGCTTCTAATGGTACAACGGCCGGTGTGGACATGTCCGGAGCGAACGGGAAAGGGTTCCCGGATGCGGGGGAAGCGATCGATATTGAAGCGATCAGACAAGAAGTCGAGAAATGGATAGGAACTAATTACTGGAATGAAAGCTATACAAAAAACTTATGGAAGATGTCGGAAACGTTTTTTCTCGTTCTTCAGAAAGATGCCATTATCGTTAATAAAGAAACGGTAAAAAAGGAATTCCTGGAATTGTTAACCGCTGTTACAAAACCCAGTCATCTCGACTTGGTGGCACCTTCTCTCACGCGTTTATTTGAAGCGGCCATAAACGATAGAACCGGCACCTACAGGGAATTATTAAATGTTAGATTATTGATCGACATAGCCGAATACAATGAAGACATCTTAAAAGAAGCGCCAGCAGCGTATCATGCTCTCCGGTATTTATATAATGCAGCAGCAGAAGGCGCAATAACGGGACTTACAATTGATAATGTTCGGGAATTAATGCGCAAACTCGGGAAGGCACCAACCTATAGTACAAGCGGCAATAAAGCATACCATGCGCTTATTAACTTATTTGAGGCAGCAGCAAAAGATAAGACCGGTGTTTTT
>JAQUNB010000108.1 GCA_028717825.1 Candidatus Omnitrophota bacterium | reverse complement strand
ACGGAAGGTAAAACTGTTTTTTTCTCATCGCATGAACTGTCGGAAGTCGAGCTCATTTGCGACAGGATCGGTCTACTTGCTAAGGGAAAGATCGTAAGTATCGGCACGGTAAACGACGTTCTTGGCGGGAAAGCGTCCGGTCAGTCCCTTGAGAGGTATTTTCTGGAGAAGATAGGAGAAAATACATGAGAGCGGTTTATGTTATCGCGGGCGGCATGGTCAAAGAACTTATCAGAAAAAAAGATTTTTACGTACTTTTCATCCTTATGCTCGCGCTCTTGGGGTTTTTGTCCTCACAGAGTTTTTTCCAAATAGAAGGTATTTCGCGCTATATACGCGATTTCGGTTATTCAATGGTGGTGATATTCTCTTTTTTGATTACGGTTATGACCGCCGCCAAACAATTGCCGTCGGAGATAGAGTCTAAAACAATATATCCGCTCCTTGCGAAACCCATAAACCGGAAAACGATTATACTTGGTAAATATTTCGGTAGTGTATTTGTATCGATCTTGGCCTTTACGGCGCTTTATGCGATGTATCTAGTTTTTTATATGGCGACGGGCGAGAAAAAAGTTTTATCGCTTCTCGCCGAAGGGTATTTAATGGGAGGATTGTTCTTGTCCCTCGTCGCGGCGCTTGTGATCTTCTTTTCCACATTTTTGACAATGTCGGCCAATGTCGCCATCTCGATCCTGTTATATTTTATGATCAACGGATTTTCACAAGAACTCAGAAACCTTTCTTATCTGTCAAAAGGCGCCGCGTCATATGTCGCCGGCGCTATCTTTTATGTAATACCTCATTTTGATTTTTACGATATGCGTGTGAGGCTTACTCATTCATGGGACGCTTTGCCCGCGTGGATAATTCTGGCCGTGTCGGCATACACGATCGTGTATGCTTATTTCTTACTTCATATATCGGGAATGATTTTCGGGAAAAAGAAGCTTTGAAAACAAAAACTTTGATCGCGATATTTTTATGGCTTATTGCGCTTGGCCTGCTTGTACCCAAACTTGACGGATACGCGCAATTGGATACATATGGGCACGATTCGGGTGACATACCGTTCCTTCTCAAAGCGCTCGGAGAAGGAGAGTCGATAGTCTCTGCCATGTCGATACTTCAGGCTGACCTTTATTTTCACGCTGGAGCAGGTCACTTTTTCGAAGAACACGCGGAAGGGTTCGCAGTCGGCGATGTTCACCAGCAAGATGATGTTTTGAATGTACCGGCAGAAGCACATCTTCACGGAAATGAAGGTTATATTGCGAGTCCATGGAATATCTTAATGCGCGTTTACGATAAGCTAAAAGTCAATAAGCATGAGCATCTTGGCGATAATGAGATAAAAGAGATAATGCCTTGGTTGTGTTATGCCTGCGAGATCGACCCGCATAACGTGCTTGGTTTCACTTTGACGGGGCATTATCTCGCGTCAAAGCTTGGTAAGGTCGACGAAGCCTTGTTTTTTTTGCGAAAAGGCCTTCAGTACAATCCCGATTCATGGGAGATATACGCCGAGATAGGTTATATATATTTTCAGCAGACGAAAAGATACGACGCCGCCTAGCAATATCTGAAGCGGGCGTGGCGGCTTCTGGAAAAAGTTCCACACGATAAATACAACGAGCGTTTTGTCCTGACACTTTTGGCGGGGTGTTATGAATTTACGGGCGAGGGCGGGAAGACAAAACCTATTTATGAGTATTTGAGTGAGCTCTTTCCCGAAAGCGAAATTTTTCTAAAAAAAAGTAAAGGACTCTAGAGATGAAGACCCAACAGGAATGTATCCCATGTTTTATGCGCCAAGCGATCGACGCTGCAAAGCTCGCGGGAGCTGATATTAAAATCCAGAAGAAGGTTTTGGATAAAGTGGCCTTAGTGCTGCCGACGATCTCTTTCGACGCGACACCCCCTGAAATTGCCGAAAAAGTGTACGCGATAGTAGGTGAATATGTGGGGGGCGATGCATACAAAAAAATAAAAAAAATGAGCAACAAACGCGCGATGGAGCTCTACCCGAAATTGAAAAGAACGGTCGCAAGAAGCCGCGAAAAACTCCTTACAGCGGTGCGCCTTGCGGTTGCCGGAAATGTCATAGATTACGGCGTCCCTTACGTTTTCGACATAGATAAAGAGATCGCCTTGTGTTTAAAAAAAGATTTTGCCATATTTGACTATGAAAAGTTCGCTAAAAAGCTAAAAAAAGCAAAGAAGGTGCTTTATATCTTGGACAATGCCGGCGAGATCGTTTTTGATAAGGTGCTTATCGAAGAAATGGATAAAGATGTAATATGTGCTGTCCGTGAGAAACCGATAATAAACGATGTCACGCGGGAGGATGCGGTGGAGACAGGTCTCGAAAAACGTGCCAGAGTTATCTCCAGCGGTTCGACTGTGCCGGGTACTGTGGTCACTCGATGTTTTAAGGAATTCAAGAAGATCTTTAACGACGCGGACCTTATCATAAGCAAAGGTCAGGGGAATTTCGAAACGCTTTCAGCTTCCAAAAAACCGATATTTTTTATTTTCAAAGCGAAGTGTCCGGTTGTCGCTACATGCGCAAAGTGCGGGGTGGGAGACATAATCCTCAAAGGGTGAGCGATAAATGAATAATATTCTGGAAAAGATCAATAGGGTCTGGGATAAAAAACTCACACGGCGAGAATTCATAAATAAATGTTTAAAAGCGGGACTCTTGTTCGGAGCGGCTTCGTCTCTCTTCGACATTTTCTCACGATACAAAGCTTACGCGGCTATTGGTGAGAAACGCGGGCTGCATGAAGCGCTTTATTACGAAAAAATCGGTGATGAGGCGGTAAAGTGTCTTTTGTGTCCCAACCAGTGTGTCCTTTCCGACGGACAAAGGGGATTTTGCCGAGTAAGGGAACCGGTTAAAGGAAAACTTTATACGTTGGTTTATGAGCTGGTATGCGCACAGCACGTAGACCCCATCGAAAAAAAACCTCTTTTTCATGTGCTTCCCGGGTCGACATCTTATTCGATAGCGACCAGTGGCTGCAATTCAAGGTGTAAGTATTGTCAGAATTGGACAATATCCCAAAAACCACCCGAAGAAACCTTCAACGAACGGCTAACATGTGAAAGTCTCGTCCGTGCCGCGGCTGCGAACGGTTGTGATTCCATCTCTTACACCTACACGGACCCGATTGTTTTTTATGAATATGTGCTGGCCGCTTCAAAGGCCGCACGGAACGCGGGTATCCTTAATGTGGCCGTCACCGGCGGTAAAATAAATCCAGAACCGCTGCGCGAACTGTGCGGTTTTATCGATGCGGCGCACATTGATTTCAAAGGGTTCAACGACAGATTCTTGAATGAAGTCTGTGCGCAAAGATTGGATACCATCACAGAAACGATCAAAATAATGAAGAACGCAGGCGTGTGGATCGAACTGGTAAACCTTATAGTCCCGACTTTGAACGATGATATGGGCGATCTGCGGAAAATGGTGAAATGGATCAGGTCGAATGTGGGGCCGGATGTTCCGCTTCACTTTTCACGATTTTGGCCGCAGTATAAACTGCGTTCGCTTTATCCGACCCCGGTCGAAACGCTTAAGCAGGCACGGGATATTGCGCTTGAAGAAGGGATAAATTATGTTTATATCGGTAATGTCCCTGAGCTTGAAGAAGAAAATACGATATGTCCGTCGTGTAAAAAAGCGGTTATTAAAAGAGCAGGGTATTCTGTCCGAGAAAATAACCTTGAAAAAGGCAAGTGCCGGTTTTGCGGACAAGTGATACCGGGGATATGGGAGAAGCCCGGGCGGAAGATTATATAAATGTGTTGATTGCTGTGGAGTTGTTTAGTAGGAAACGGTTTCAAACCGTTCCCTACAGTGCGATTGCGACTAGGGTACGTGCCATCTGAGAAAGTGTCGGGAACAGGCATGCCTGTTCCCGACAACAAATCTTAACAATAAAAAAATAATGACATCCCTGCGCAAATCTTTAATATTCTCAATGATACTTGTAGGCCTTCTGGCAATGTCGGCCCAGATAATATTCATGCGAGAATTCCTAGTTGTTTTTCAGGGAAACGAGATATCGATAGGAATAATACTCGCTAATTGGCTTATCTGGGGCGCGTTCGGCAGTTTGGTCTTAGGCAGGTTCTCCGACAGCATTAAAGCAAAGATTCCTGTCTTTGCGGCTTGTCAGATACTTTTATCCGTAATTCTTCCCGTCGTAATATTTTTGATCCGATGTTCAAGGGGCTTTATCGGGACAGCCGCCGGAGAAATAATCGGTTATGTGCCTATGGTCTTGATAAGTTTTGTTCTTGTCAGTTTACCCTGCGCGGTTATGGCCTTCATGTTCAGCTTAGCCTGTTCGATATACCACGAAGCCGCGCCTCAAACGGCCTCAGCCGCCGCCCGGATGTATACAGTAGAAGCGGTAGGAGCCTTAGCGGGCGGTTTTGCGGCAAGTATTTTTATGTTGTGGCATATCCCTGTGTATTATTTGATCTTTTCACTGTCGTTCTTAACTGTTCTTGCCGCACTTTCGAACATGAGCGCTGCGGGTGGTTGTCGGGGCACAAAGTTCATCCTGCCGGTTGGTGTATCCCTTGTCATGGTATTTTGCTGGATGCTTTTCTCTGGAACCATCGGCTATATCGATAAAAAATCAAAAAAATTTTTATGGACCGGATTTGATGTTGTCGCGTCCGGCGATTCAATATACGGTAATGTGACGCTGACCAAACAGGGAGATCAATTATCTTTTTATGAGAACGGTTTGCATCTTTATACGGTCCCAGATCCTTTATACGCGGAAGAATCGGTCCATTACGCGATGCTTGAGTCGGTTGAACCTCAAGAGGTGCTTCTTATCGGCGGCGGTATCGGCGGACAGTTGTCGGAAATACTGAAATATTCTGTGAAGTCTATTGACTATGTTGAATTGGATCCCATGCTGATAGATATGGCGAAAGATCTCCTGAACGAAAAAGATAGATCGGTCCTGTCGGATAAAAGGGTGAACATCATCCATCAGGACGGACGCTTTTATATCAAAAACACCAAAAAAAAATATGACGTCGTGATAATCAGTTTGGGTGATCCCTATACCGCGCAACTTGACAGGTTTTACAGCACGGGGTTTTTTCGGGAGCTTCGGGAAAAGCTCAAAAAAGGTGCGGTTGTATCCTTCGCGCTTACATCTTCGGAGAATTATGTAAGCGGGGAAATGCGGGATTATTTTCAGTCGATATATTTGAGCTTGCGCGAGTGTTTCCCTGAAAGGCTGATCATCCCGGGGGATACGGCGTATTTTCTGGCATCGAATGAACAAGGGGCCCTTACT
>JAQUNB010000107.1 GCA_028717825.1 Candidatus Omnitrophota bacterium | reverse complement strand
CGGAACCACACTCGCGAATATTGGTGGAGATTTTTCGGCGGCACAATCCATTCTGGATAACGCGTTAGTAACTGCCGGTATTTCAGGCCTTGCGGCGGTTGTGGTTTTAATTTGGAGTTGGAATAAGTTCAAGAAACACGAAAAAAAACTAATAGGAAAAATAAGATTATTTTTTGAATTAGCGATAGGGACAGTTTCTTCTTGGTTTGGCGCGGTAGCTACAATAGTCCAGGTCTTTTTTGTTACTAACCTGCCGGTATTCTTACTGAGTATAATCGCCGTTTTAGCGGTATTTTTTGGGGGCCGATATATCGCAAAAACACATAATGTTTTTGACAATATGGGCCCCGCGGCTATTGTGGAACCGTTTAAACAAATTACTCAGAAAACCGCTCCAAGCGAAAGTGAAAGCTTAACGCCTACGGCAACTGCCGCGAGTGACAGTGAGCTCACGTTTACACAAGAAGAACTACACAAAATGGTTGAAGGTCTTTATCCTCCCGAGTATGAACCCATTGTTAGCTATAAAGCTATATTCAACGAAGATGGTACGTTGGTTGCCATACTTGGCTATGATAAGTTCAAGAATCTTGTGCTGGATAAAGATGTTATTAGCGGCGAGTATAGACTGAATATTTATGAAAAAGAAGATGGTGGAGATTTTGTTCTTAATTGTTCAACATTTTTTGACGCAAAGGATAGAATGTTGCAGCAGGATAGTAGTAATGGTGAAATCAGAGTTTTTGATCCAAATACCGATAACGAAATCAGTGGAATTGGTATGGTAGGAAGTAGAGATCCGGAAGGAAAAAGGGTAGTATATTTTAAAGAAGCTGTTACAAAATATACACAAATCAATAGTCCGAACGGTGAAAATATTTCGTGTCCTGATACCCGTACGTATAAAGACGGAACATTCGAAAAACATTTTTATTTTCCGGAAGCTAATATGAAAATTATTAGAACATATAATAAGAAGGGAGAACTGATATCACAAGAAGAAAGTACCATTTTCCCGGGAGAAGGCGATAGTAATGCATCGAAGGAAGAAGGAAATAGTGATCTATCAACAAAACAAAACGTAGATCCGGTGGATGAAAGAGGAAGTGATGATCTAAATAGGGCAGGTGATCCGGAAGAAAGAAAGATTGATATGGAGGAGGCGACCATACCCGCCATGGGCAAGTTTGAGCCGGTTCCGGGCGCGGAAGTCAGGGTCGATGAAACGGGCAAACTTGTCGGGAAACTCAAGCATGTTGAGACGGGTAAGGAGCTGGATCTGGCGGAGATGGAGCAAGAGGTGTTACGCGGGACGAGAGACGCGGGACGAGAGACGAAGGACGAAGTAAGAGGGAGAGAAAAAATTGAAACGATGCTTTGTAGGGTCAGAAGTCTTATAAAAGAAAACACCAGTAAGGGGTCGTCAGAGGAAAAACTGTTGAAGCATATTATCACGATTTTTAAACGAAATCTGCCGGATCATTTGATCCTTTCGGACGGGGGGACAAATGGTTTCTTCGGTATAGGAAAAGATACGTTCCTTGTCGTCGATAAAAAACTTGCCGAAGAAAATCCTATAGCGTTTCTGCATGAGATGATCGAATATATAAAATACACGGATGACAGGCCAACGATCATGGAAAGAATGCACTCTCTTCTTAATAACAATAGCCGGGCATGGTTAAGGGCCCACAAGGCAAAATACCGCGCGCAGGGAAAACTCGATTATTATAATGCGAATATCAACCATTATGTTATCCGCGCTTTTACCCGTCAAGTATTCGGTGAAATAGATGAACAGTTGAGCGGGAGTATGAAACAGGCAGGTAAATATAGGATCCCGATCGTGAGCAAAAGAACGGAAATCGCAAAAAAACAAGGTATTACCTTTGTCGGAAAGTATGAAGAAGCTAAAGATGAAAATGGCGAGTGTTTAAACCCGGTCAAGATATCCCCAAAAACCGGACAACTTGAAGGCGTGATTTACAATATCGACACCAAGGGGACACTGGACCTTTCGGAAATAAAACAACATCCGGCAGAGAGCGCTGAGATAGAATCAAATGTTGATGAGGTTGAAGAGCTTATCAATTCTCTGAGCGAATCTTCGGAGGAACAGCAATTTTTACGGGAAGTTCTTTATAGATTTAATATTGAAAGACCAAAAAATATCATAATTACTGATGCCGGCAGTAAGAACTTTTTCGCGGCCGTAAGCAAGGATTTTATAGCGATTGATCAGAAGCTGCTTAAAACCAGTCCTATAGCTTTTTTGAGTGTGATGATGCTGTATGTGATGTATGCGTCTAAAAAAGATTTTGATCTTATCGAAAAGATCAGAGATAGATTGAGATACTCCACTCAGGATGAAGAACAATTTGACAAATTTTCAGGCGAGGAAGGTCTTGTGGCGCATGAGATAAGAGCTTATAAGCATGGGGAGGAGTTTTACAGATATTTTTCAAAGAACAAGGATTTTTATGTGATAAGGGCTTTTACTCGGCAGGTTTTCAAGGAAAAGGACTATAATTTAACACTTGAGGTCAAGGGTGAAACCATATACAACACTATAGAAAAACTCATACCTGACGTAGTGCACAGAGTTCGAAAAGCGCCGACATACGTGATCGAGCCTGTCTTGTCTTTAGAGGATCTTTCGCCCGTTATAAGTTATTTTAGGCAAACAGATCGCAAATTAAAAGAGGATGGCCAAAATATTCGTGCGGGTGTATATCTATCGGATGACAGCCCGAAAAACAGCATGAAGAGTCTGAAGGAAGAAATAGACAGGATCCTGCCGGAATTTTATAAAGACGTTACAAGTTTTGAAGGAAGATCATGTGAAGAGAATTTGACAAGGATGGTTATAAGATTAACATCTAAATCGGGTGATTCTTGCGGCAGGGAAAGAGGGGAGGTTAAGAAATATATCGCGAAAAAACTTAAAACGATAAACCCGCGATTGACCAGAACAGAGATAAAAGATATCATACGGCGCAAAATAAGATTTGTTGACACGTATGTGGGGGATAAAACTAAACAGCTTAATGATGTTACCAATCTTTTCACAGACATTACTATGGCGGAATGCTACAGGTACAAGAAAAGGATCGACGGTACGCCCTTTCCCGATGGATACACCGACGTGATACCCGACAAACTGGTTTTGCGGTTTTTGCATTTATTGAGGTTATCAATTACCAACTTTAATGAGCTATCGAGTGAATCTTACAAAACGTTCGGGTCAAGCGACGTTATGGCAATCCTTAAAATGATCTTTGCCGGATATGTCTTGAACGCGGTTCCGATAAACTGGAACCAGAGGCGCATCGAGCGGGAAAAGGTGCTCATGTCGCTATAAATGAGGCCATAACTTATGCGACCAAAGGGAGCATAAGTTATAAGGCCGAATTTATCCCGGCGTAATAAATCGTTCCTGAAAGGAACGGGATAAAATAGCCGGGATAATTGTGACTAGTGACTTGTGGCTAGTGCCTCGTGTCCCGGGCCACGTCACTCGGCCCACGGCCCACGTTACTTGAGGTTAATTCAGGTTAATTGATGTTACATGAGGTTATGTAAAATCATCTACACGTTATTGCGCTGTGAGTGTAACTTAAATTAACCTTATGTAACATTATGTAACCTATGTTTCTTATTCAACTATGCGCTTTCCACCGTCCCACTTCCTTGAAAATCCCGAAGCGATGTTGTATAATCCTATCTATTACTTATCCCATATACTATATATTAACCGAGGAGGTTTTTCATGTCTGAAGGTATAACCGCCATAAACGAAAAAATCCAAAAAGAAAGTGTATTTATTGAAGACATTATAGCTGAAATACGGAAATATATCGTAGGCCAGCAATATCTCGTGGAGCGCCTCTTGGTAGGGCTCTTGGGCAACGGCCATATCCTTATTGAAGGCGTGCCGGGACTCGCTAAAACAATGTCGGTCAAGGTGTTAGCGGGCGCTATCGACACAAAATTTCAAAGGCTCCAGTTTACCCCGGACCTTTTACCGGCCGATCTTCTTGGGACACTGATCTATAACCCGAAGGATGGTACGTTCAATACAAAAAAAGGTCCTATTTTCGCCAACATTATTCTTGCAGATGAGATCAATAGGGCCCCCGCCAAAGTGCAGAGCGCGCTTCTTGAGGCTATGCAGGAAAGGCAGGTCACGATCAGCGAAAATACCTATAAACTTGATGATCCTTTTCTTGTTCTTGCTACGCAGAACCCGATAGAGCAGGAGGGTACTTATCCTTTACCCGAGGCGCAGGTCGACAGGTTCATGCTGAAGATTCACATTGGTTATCCAAGCAAGACCGAAGAACATGAGATCCTGAAACGTATGGCCGTCACCGATAAAAAGATCGAAGCCAAAGCGGTCGTCTCTTCCAAAAAGATCATTGAAGCGAGAAAAATAATAAACGAGATATACATTGACGAAAAGATCGAGAAATATATCGTCGATATAGTTTTCGCGACACGCGACCCCAAAAGTTACGGCATCAATGACCTTGATAATCTGATCGAATACGGCGCCTCGCCGCGCGCGTCGATAAACCTCGTGCTGGCGTCGAAGGCTTATGCGTTCATAAAGAGAAGGGGATATGTCACGCCGCAGGATGTTAAATCTATCGGCTATGATGTATTGAGGCATAGGATCATCCCGAGCTACGAGGCTGAAGCGGAAAATAAAACCTCGGAAGATATTATCAAGAGGATATTTGATGAGATAGAAGTGCCGTAGTCGGACCACGGGGCGCGGCCCTTGGCCCACGCATAGGATGACGGCGGAAACGAACGTTTTGCAGATGGTATTTAGCATATGGCAGTTGAAATTAAATGACAAATAACAAAATCCAAATGACAAATGAAATCCAAAATTCAAATACCAAAACTTAGGCAAGAACGCGAGTTTTGTTCTTTGTGATTTGATATTTGTTATTATTTTGTCATTTGAGCTTTGACATTTGTCATTAGCTCACTATATGCCACATGCAGGAATAAAACCCGAATAACATACGACTCGAACAATGATCTCAAAAGAAATTCTGCGAAAAATACGAAGGATACAGATAACCACTTCCCGCAAGGTCACGGACGTCTTCGCGGGCCAGTATCAGAGTGTGTTTAAAGGCGTGGGCATGGAGTTTGACGAGGTCCGCGAATACCTGCCCGGCGACGAGATACGCTCTATCGACTGGAACGTGACCGCGCGGATGGGCCACCCGTACGTCAAGAAGTTCGTCGAAGAGAGGGAACTGACGATAATGATACTTCTGGATGTTTCGATGTCGTCCAGGTATGGCACGGTTAGCCCCATAAAA